>DATBZM010000349.1:0-6753 GCA_036513175.1 Xanthobacteraceae bacterium
CGGCGATGTCGACGCCCTTCCACAGGATTTGGCCGCCGGTGGGCTTGAGGAAGCCCATCACGGACCGCATGGTCGTCGTCTTGCCGACGCCGTTGCGGCCGAGCAGGCACACGCATTCGCCGGCCTCGACCTGCAGCGAAATGCCGAACAGCACGCGCGAAAGGCCGTAGGCGGCGTGCAGCCCCTCGATCGCCAGCAGCGGGGCGTTCGTGCTCATGAGGCTTGCGCCAGCCCGTGGCCGAGATAGACGCGGCGCACCTCGGCGTCGGCGCGCACCTCCTCGGGCCGCCCCTCGGCGATGATGCGGCCCTGGTGCAGCACCGCGATCCTCTGCGCGATCGAGAACACGACCTCCATGTCGTGCTCGGTGAACAAGAGCGTCAGCGCGCGCTCTGCGGCGATGCGCTCGATGAGGCGGATGGTCTCGTGCGTCTCGGCGGCCGACATGCCGGCGGTCGGCTCGTCGAGCAGCAGCACGGCCGGATCGCTCGCGAGCGCGAGGCCGAGCTCGAGCTGCTTCTGGTGGCCATAGGCGAGCGTGCCGGCGATCGTGCCCTCCTCGCTGGCGAGCCCGACCGAGGCGAGCAGGGCCGCGGTGTCGTCGCGGTAGAGCGTCTCGGCCCGCGACCAGAAATCGCGGCCATGGCCGTGGTGCACCAGGAACGCCGCCTGCACGTTCTCGAACACGGTCAGTTGCGCAAAGATGTTGGTGCGCTGGAACGAACGGCCGACGCCTAGGCGGCAGATGCGGTAGGGCGGCGCGCCGGTGATGTCGCGGCCGTCGAGGCGCACGCTGCCGCTGTCGGGCCGCAGATGGCCGGTGATCAGGTTGAACAGCGTCGACTTGCCGGCCCCGTTCGGGCCGATCACGGCAGCGATCTGCCGCGTCGCGACGGTGAGACTCACGTCGGAGACCGCGCGAAATCCGCCGAACGATTTTGACAGGCCAAACACCTCAAGCATGGCGCTGCCCATCAGAGCGTGTCCCGTTCCGGCGGAAATGGCGCAGCCGCCGCCACAGCGCGACGAGGCCGCCGACGATACCGCCCGGGAGGCCGAACAGGAGCACGAGCAGGATCACGCCAAGCACGAACGACCAGTACTGGGTGTAGTCGGTGACCGCCTGGTTGAGCCAGACCAGGACTGCGGCGCCGACCGGCGGCCCCCAGAAATAGCCGGCGCCGCCGAGGATCGTCATGATGAGGATCTCGGCCGACTTCGACCAGAAGACGTAGTCGGCAAAGACGCCGCGGCTGAAGATGCCGTAGAGCGCGCCGGCAAGCCCGGCAAAGCCGCCGGCAATGACGAAGGCGGCGAGCTGGTAGAGCCGCACGTTGACACCGAGAAAGGCGGCCCGCTCGGGATTGTCGCGGATCGTGGTCAGCACGCGGCCGAACGGCGAGCGGATGATGCGGTGGACGACCGCGAGCGACACGGCGACGAGCACCAGGCTCAGGAGATAGAAGCGGGCGCCGACGGAGAGATCCGCGCAGCCGGGGATCGCCGACATCCAGTCGAGATCGGGATAGGGGATTTCCGGCAGGCCCTGGTCGCCGCCGGTGCCGTCGTTCCATTTGTAGGCGATGGCCCACACGATCTGCGAGAAGGCGAGCGTGAGCATGGCGAAATAGAGCTTGATCAGGCGCACGCAGAAGAAGCCGGAGACGAGCGCGAACAGCGCGGCGCCGAGCCCGGCGGCGGGAAACGCCAGGCTGAATGGCCAGCCGTACGTCTTCATCAGGATGCCGCACACATAGGCGCCGACGCCGAAATAGGCGACGTGGCCGAACGAGACGAGGCCGGTGGTGCCGAGCAAGAGGTTGAGGCTGACGGCGAACAGCGCATCGATGACGATCTGCCCGGCGAGGAAGGTGTCGTAGCGCGAGCCGACCCACGGCACCGTTGCCATGGCGAGAAAGACGACCAGGGTCCACGGAATGCGGCTCGCGATCGGGCGGCGCAGCGGCGCGGCCGCGGTGACGACGGCGAGCCGCGGCGCGGGCTCGGCGGCGGCGGTGCGCCGCGGCAGGGGTGCGGCGGCGGTGCTCACAGCGGCCGCCCGAACAGGCCCCACGGGCGCACGATGAGGATGACGGCCATCAGCACGAACACCGAGAACAGCGAGAAGCTCGGAAAGATCAGGATGCCGAACGACAGCACCTGGCCGTAGATCACCGAGCCCCAGAAGGTTCCCCACAGCGAGCCCATGCCGCCGATCACGACGACGATGAAGGCCTGCACGATGATCAGCACGTCCATGCCCGGCACGATGCTCTGGATCGGCGTCACCAGCGCGCCGGAAAGACCGGCGAGAAATGCGCTGAGCGCGAACATGCCGGTGTAGATCAGCGAGACATTGGCGCCGAGCGCGTCGAGCATCTCGCGGTCCATCTGCGCGGCCCGCACCATGCGTCCGGCGCCGGTGCGGTTGAGCGCGAGCCAGAGCGCGAAGGCGATCGCCGGGCCGATCGCGATGATGAACAGGGTATAGAGCGGCTGCGTCGTTCCGAAGATCGTGATGCCGCCGGCGAGCGCCGGCGGGGTCGAGACCGACAGCTGATCGGTGCCCCAGAGGAATTTCGCCGCATCGCCGAGGATCAGCACCAGCGCGTAGGTGAACAGGAGCTGGTAGAGCTCCTCGCGGCCGTAGAGCGAGCGGAAGAACACCCGCTCGGTCACGGCGCCGAGGAGGGCCACGCCGAGCGCCGCGGCGAGCGCCGCGATCCAGAAGGCGCCGCCGGTCGGCTGCAGCCACTGCACCACCTGCCAGGCGAGATACGCGCCGATCATGTAGAAGGAGCCGTGCGCGAAATTGATGACGCGCATGACGCCGAACACCAGCGAAAGCCCCGACGCGATCAGGAACAGGAACATCGCGGTGGTCAGGCCACCCATGAACTGGCTGAACAGGAAGGAAAGCGACACGGCTGGTCCTTCAAGACGACGGCGTCGCCCGTGATCGCCGCTCGATCACGGGCGTGCCGTGATGATTGCCCTACCTTTCGTCATGGCCGGGCTTGTCCCGGCCATCCACGTCTTGCTTTCCGAGCGTGCTGCGAGAAAGACGTGGATGCCCGGCACAAGGCCGGGCATGACGCCGCGATGCAGTGCGAGCGGGACATGCGCGGATCCGACTTTAGTTCGACGGCGCGAACGACGTCGGCAGCGGTTGCGGATTCTGGATCACCGCAAACGGATAGTTCGCGTCCTTGACCATCTCGCCCCAGTATTCGGGCGCAAAAGTCTCATGCGTTTTCACGCTGAAGGAGCGCGGACCGACCGGCGTATCCCAGGTCAGGCCGATCAGCGCCTGCGAAACCGCGTCCGACTTGGCGCTGTTCGCCTTGGTGATGCCGGCGACGAGCCCGTAGACCGCCTGGTAGCCGATGACCGACCAGCCCGACGCATACTGCGCGTGGCTGAACTTCTTGAGGTTCGCGATGAAGGTCTTGTGCGCCGCCGGCTCGCTGCCGCTCCACAGCACCGGGTCGTAGGCGTCGGCCATGATCCCGTAGGGATAGTCGTTGCCGAGCGCCAGCGCCTCGTCGGGCGCGCCGACCTCGCCGCCGTCGACCAGCCGGTTGTTGATCGCCTTGAAGTAGCCGCGCGGCGCCGCCTGCTTGGCGAAGGTGACGAAGTCGCCGGCGAACAGCGAGCAATAGATCGCATCCGGCTTCTTGCTCATCTGCGCGGTGATGAAAGCGGTGAAGTCGGGCTCGCCGAGCTTCGGCCATTGCTGGTCGACGATCTGGATGTCGGGGCGCAGCTTCTTGATCTGCGCGACGAAGGCGGCGGCCGAGTCGCGGCCATAGGCGTAGTCCGGCGCGATGGTGGCGACGGTCTTCACGTCCTTGTACCGCGCCATCACGGTCGCACCCGCCAGTCCCTCGACGTCGGTGTTGGAGGCGATGCGGAAGATGTAGGGATGAATGTGCTGGGCATCGGTGAGGATCGTGCTCTTCGAGGCCGGGGCCAGGAACACGATCTTGTTTTCCTTGGCGACGGTCGACACCGCCGGCGCCTCGGCCGAGGTCAGCGTGCCGATCAGGAAATCGACGCCGTTCTTGATGATCAGCTCGCGCGAGACGCGAACCGCCTCGTCGGCATTGGCCTTGCTGTCGCGCGAGAGGATTTCGAGCTGGCGGCCGAGCACGCCGCCTTTGGCGTTGATCTCGGCGATCGCCATCTCGGCGCCGGCGAGGATCGGCCGGCCGTAGACCGCGGCAGGGCCGGAAAGCGGGATCGGAAAGCCGATCTTGATCGTCTCCGCCGCATTGGCCGCGAGCGGCGCCGCGAACACGAGTGCGCTGGCAAGTGCCAGTCCGTAACGGTGGTACATGCGCAACCTCCCAAGTTATGGCCCGGTGTCCCAGGCCTCTTTGCTTGGCTCATCGGCGCAAACCGGCGCGCGCGTGGGCAGGCGGTGTCAGCCCGCCGGCGGCGCCGTTCGAACACGTCTGCGTCGGATCAGTCGCATCGCCATGGCTGCCTGCTCTTCTCGTGCTCCGAAGAGAGGCACGAGCCTTGCATGAATTGTAGATCAGCTATGCGAAAGCGGTTTGGACGCTAGGGCGCTTGCGGGGGCCGGGTCAAGTGCAAACGAGGTCGCGGTCGGAGCGTGTTGGCGCGGCATCGCGCCGCCCTGGCGGTCTTGCCGGAATCGGCCGCTATGCCGCGGGCGTCGCGTGAAACCGCATCAGGTGCGCGGCGGTGGTCGGGCGCATCTGCTCGAAGGCGGCGAGGTTCTTCTGCAGCTCATCGGTCGACAGGGCGTTCGGCGCGGCGCGCAGCTGCAGCATGAGCTTGGCGGTGCTCCATTTCAGATTGATCGCCCGTGCGATCACCAGGAGCACGTCCGAGCGCTCGTTGAGCATGGCGCGGTCGACGAGCTCGACCGGGATGCGGGCGAGCAGCGCGAGCGTCACCACCGCGTCCTCGAAACGCCCGGCCTGGGCGAACTTGGCGAGATCGTTCTCGCCGAGGCGGCCGGCGATGAAGCGGTCGCCGAGCTCTTCCAGGTAGCCCGAATAATCGCGCGGCGCGGCCACGACCTGCGCCTTCATCCGCCCCGTCACCGTCTCGACCACGCGGTCGATCTCGGCCAGCGCCTGCGGGTGCGAGGCGCGCAGCCGCGCGCGCACCTGCTCGGAGGCGACGGACAGGAGCTTGAGGAAGAGATGCGCCGGGATCTCGCGGCGCGCGCCGAGCCGCTCGACGAGCAGGTCGTCGCCAGTGGAGCGGCGGACCAGCAGGGTGAACCCCTTATCCGAAAAACGCGCGCCGGCGTTGCCGGCGACGCTGATCGCCACCGCGCGATCGCCGCGCTCGACCAGCACGTCGGTGACCGGCTCGGCGAGCACGCGCCGGCGCGAGATCGCGAAGAGATGCCGCTGGCTCTTGGTCCTGGCGTTTTCGACCAGGCTCGGCTCGTCGAGCCGCTCCGAATGGGTCAGCACCGGTCCCGCCACCTCGGCACAGTCGTCGAAGGCGAGCATGCGGATCACGGTGCGCGGCGCGTTCGCGACCTTGGCGAGCTGCTGCGCGAGCAGGATGCGCGCCTCGACCTCGATCTGCGCGACGAGGCGCGCGATCACGTCGTCGAACAGCGCGATCTCGTCGTCGCAATAGAGCGCTGCGTCGCGCACGAACAGATCGCTCACCTGCGCGAGCACGTGGGCGCGCCGCTCCGGCGCCACATCGGCGACGGCGGCGTCGAGATCGTGAATGGTCATCGCCTCGACCATCGATCGCGCCCGTGTTCACGCCGTGCTTTGCCGCCGCGCCTCACGCGACCCTCCTCACAAGACGGTCGTCGATGCTGGTGGTGAGATCGAGCTCGGACGCCGGCACCGGCCGGTCGAACAGGAAGCCCTGCACCTGCGTGCAGCCGGCGGCGCGCAAGAGCTCGAACTGCTCGGCGGTCTCGACGCCCTCGCCGGTCGTTTCGAGCTGCAGGCTGCGGCCAAGCCCGGTGACGGCGCAGACGATCGCGGCGCAGTCGGCGCGGCTGGAGAACTCGGCGACGAAGGACTTGTCGATCTTGATCTTGTCGAAGGGAAAGATGCGCAGATAGCTCAGCGACGAATATCCGGTGCCGAAATCGTCGAGCACGATGGCGATGCCGGTCGCCTTGAGCTGATGCAGCACCGCGAGGCTTTCGGCGGTGGCGTCGAGCAGCACCGACTCGGTGACCTCGAGCTCGAGCCGGCGCGGCGACAGGCCGGACGAGACCAGCGCGTCGGTGACGCAGTTGAGGAGATTGCCGCTGCGGATCTGCACCGGCGACAGGTTGACGGCGATCTTCACATGCTCGGGCCAGGCGGCCGCGTCGCGGCACGCCTGGTGCAGGATCCACTCGCCCATCGGGATGATCAGCCCGGCTTCCTCGGCGATCGGGATGAATCGATCCGGGGCGAGCAGCCCGCGCGTCGGGTGGTTCCAGCGCACCAGCGCCTCGGCGGCGCAGACCCGCCGGTTCGGCACGTCGATGATGGTCTGGTAATGCAGGACGAACTGCTGCTGCGCCAACGCCTCGCGCAGGTCGACCTCGAGGTCGCGCTTGAGGCGCGCCTCGGCGTCCATCTCCGGCTCATAGATCTGGAAGCCGAGCCGCCCGGCTTTCGCCCGATAGAGCGCGAGGTCGGCGTTCTTCAACAGCTCGAGCTGGGTCGTCCCGTGCGCGGGCGCGAGCGCGATGCCGATGCTGATGCCGATGACGATCTGGTGCCCCTCGATGCGATAGGGCTCGCACAG
>DATBZM010000350.1:0-14358 GCA_036513175.1 Xanthobacteraceae bacterium
AGGAACGCGAAGGCGACGATGAGGACCGCGCTGTCGATCTCGCGCCGCACGTGGAGAATGGTCAGGGCGGCGAGCCACCAGCCGGGAAACGAGTGATGCGGCACCCAGAATATCTGCGTCACGTGGTTGCTATATTGGAAAAGCGGATTCCACCAGGCGAGATGCTGGTGCGCGTGCACGGGCCAGGACAACTCGCCGGTTGCCGAATAATTGACGGCGACGTTGATCAGTCGCGCAATGATCTCGACGCCGCTGAAGGCGACAAAGACGAACAGAAAGAGACCCCTTCGCGCCGGCGCAAGCGACGCGAAGACGGTCAGCATCAGCGCCAGAATGGCGACGTTCTGCGCCAGCAGCGTGAGGTGTGCGGCGCGCAACCCGAGGAGCTTTCCGACCGCCGCGGGCGCCATGTACATGCCGAGCGGCGCCCGCAGCACGAACTCGCTGCCCTGCCAGTCATAGAACATCGGGAACGGATGGCGGACCAGATCCGCCAGCACCGCGTCGCGGGTGAGCCAATCATAATTGGCGTAGAAGAAATGCCCCTCGCCGCCGAGCACGCAGAGCGCGAGCGCCGCGCAGCCGCAGATCGCCAATGTCAGCGGATCGACGCGGGCTGCGAGCCAGCCGGCACGCGATGCGGTGGCTTTGGCGAAGACGTACAGCGATCCCGCACAGCCGAGCAGCACGATCGCTGCGGGAAGCGGAGAGAAACCCGGCAGGATCAGCGCATTGGGCAGCAGGAAAAGCCCGGACACAATGACGACGATGTGCCGATGCGTCAGTCCGAGCCCGGCGACGCGAGCCGGCACGCGCTCGACAAGCGAGCGCGATGGCACGACCCGCCCGTAGTCCTCGTGCAAATCGCCGGCGCCGCTCATCGCACTACGACTTGATGAGATAGACGCGGAAGGCGTCGCTTGCCTGCGAGGGCAGCGGCGTCAGCCAGTCCGGGACCTCGCCCGCGGCGAGCCGCCCCCACAGGCTCGCGGCACGTTCCTGCGCGCTCAAACCGGGCGGCGCGCGCTCACCGCAGGTGACCACATAGGTTGCGCCGAAGCGCGCCAGGATGCCGCGCGCCGCGTCGGGCGGCGACGCGAAGATGCGGTGATCGGCGATGATGCCGTCGGCAAGGCGATGATAGGGCGCGGCGATCACGCCGTGCGGCGTCAGCGCGAGCACGAACGAGCCGAAGTCGATGTCGGTCGCGATCACGCCCTGAGGCACGCGCGCGAGCTGGGCGTAGCTCGCGGTCTTGAAGCAGCCGGCGATCACGCGGCCGTCGCGCTCCTCGGTCGGCGGATGGCCGGCCGCCGCCTGCACGGTCGCGATCGCAAAGGCCGAAAGCACGGTCGGCGTCAGCAGCATGGCGGCGAATGCGCGCGCCGCGAGGTTCTTGAGATGCAGCAGCGCAAACAGGCGCAAGGCCAGCGCCGCGACGAGCGGCATGCCGAGCCACATCGCATACATCGACATCTTGGCGACCGAGACGGTCAGCACACAGGCGACGAGCACCACCGCGGCGGCGACCAGAAAGGCGAAATCGCGCCGTTGCGCAGGATCGCGCGCGAGCACCAGCACGGCGATCGCCGCGGCTGCCGGGAAGGTCGCGAGCGCCGCCGCCACGTCGGGCGAATTGCGCGCGATCTCGTTCAGCGGCTGCATCTCGGCGATATGCGAGAACCAGATGGCGCGCAGCTGCGGGTCCATCATCGCGTAGGGGCCGGCAAGACAGCGCGGCTCGATCAGCACGAAGGCGAGACCGGCGGCGCCCGCAATGGCGGCCGCTCCCGCGAGGCGCCACGCCACGCGCTCGCTCGCCGCCTTGGTGCCGGCAAGGCCCATCAGCAGGCCCGCAATGACGACCGGAACCGCCCAATTGATCGCAATCGAGTCGCATTCGGTGCGGCCCCAATGATCGGGCCCGACGATCACGAAGAATGCCGCCGCGGCGCTCGCGGCCAGCGCGAAGCCGTAGCGCGCCATGGCCGGCGCGGCGCGGCGGTCGACGACGTAGCGCAGCACGAAGGCAACGCCGCACAGCGCAATGAAGGCGAGATTTTCCAGGCCGATGGCGAGCGCGAGCCCGGTGAGCGCACCGGCCGCCCAGGCGGCGGCCCGCGCGCGATCCGACCAGGCGGTCGCGGCGAGCGTCGCGACCGCGAGCATGATCTGAATGTTGTGGTGATCGATGCGCCCGGGCAGGAACTGCTGAAAGGCGGGAAGGCCGACGACCGCGAGGAGCAGCGTCACCACCGCGGCGTCGCGTCCGGCGAGCCGCCAGGCGACCGCGGCGGCGCCGAGCATTGCGGGAATGAGCCACAGCACCGGCCAGATCACGCGCATCAGCCGCTCGGCGAGCGCGCCGTCGACGAAGGCGTGCAACATGAGATAGAGGCCGGCGAGCCCCGCATCGATCAGCCGCGACCAGTGTGAATCGTAGCCGGCCGGCGGCGCGAGGCGCGCCTGGTGCATGTCGAACCAGCCCTGGCCGTGGAGGAAATCGTGCACCTCGGCGAGCCGCATGGCGTCGTCGGTGTCGCCCAGGGTCAGCCCGGTGGCGGCCCAATGCTTGAGGACGAGGTCGGCCGCGACCACCAGCCAGGCGAGGCCGAGCAGAAGCGCGAAATTCGGCCCACGCGTCGCTTCGGCGGTCATCAGACGTCCCACATCCCTGTTGGCGTCGCAGACTCTGGGCCGGTCTGCATTGAGGTTTCATTAACGTTGCAGCCAACCCGGCACCTCTACGGAGGCCATTAAGCCCAGCGTTAACAAAGCTCTGCCAAGACTGGCGACGAGGCGGCAAACGGCCGGCGGACGCGCGAGTCATGGGCGCGACGACACCGGGTAAGAGCGGGACAGGCGCAGCGTATGACCTTCCACAACATCGAATTCGCAGCACGCGAGGCGCGCCGGCTGGTGGAACGGCTGCCGCGTGCCGTCCGATTCATCGTCGTCGGCTGCACCGGCCTGGTGATCGACCTCACCCTGTTCACCGCGATCGTCGCCGTCGCGCAGCATCCGCTGATCGTGCGCCTGGTCACGCTCGCGATCGCGACGATCGTCACCTGGCGGCTCAACCGCGCCTTCACGTTCGCGCGCAGCAACCGCCCGCAGCACGACGAGGCGGTGCGCTACGCGATCGTCACCGCGCTGGCGCAAGGCGCGAGCTACGCGGTGTTCGCCGCCCTGGTGCTCACAGTCTTCGCGTGGCTGCCGCAGGCCGCGCTGATGAGCGGCGCCGTGATCGGCGCGTTCGTCTCCTACAACGGCCATCGCCTGTTCGCATTCGCGCCCCACCGGCCGGCCACAGCCGGCGACTCGGCCTCACACGGAGCGCATCGCGCATGAGCGAGCCTGTCGACGTCCTCGTGATCGGCGCCGGACCCGCGGGCCTCACGGCGGCCTATTGCCTGACCAAGGAGACGCCCTCCGTCCTGGTGATCGAGAAAGACCCGACTTATGTCGGCGGCATCAGCCGCACCGTGCGCTACAAGGACTTCCTGTTCGACATCGGCGGCCACCGTTTCTTCTCCAAGTCGAAGGAAGTGGTCGACCTGTGGCGCGAGATCCTGCCCGATGATTTCATCGCGCGGCCGCGGCTGTCGCGCATCTATTACGGCGGCAAGTATTATTCGTATCCGCTGAGCGCCTTCGAGGCGCTGGGCAATCTCGGCCTCGTCACGAGCGCGGCCTGCATGCTGTCCTATGCGGTTGCCAAGGCGACGCCGATCGCGGCGCCCAAAAGCTTCCATGACTGGGTGCGCAACCAGTTCGGCGAGCGGCTGTTTCAGATCTTCTTCAAGACCTACACCGAGAAGGTGTGGGGCATGTCGTGCGACGAGATCTCCGCCGATTGGGCGGCCCAGCGGATCAAGGGGCTCGACCTGCGCGTCGCGGTCACGAACGCGCTCAAGCGCTCGCTCGGCCTCGGCCGGAAGAAAGCCGCGCCGGGCGAAAAAACGGACCAAGAAACGAACCAGGAATCGGGCAAGGACGTGGTCAAGACGCTGATCGAGACCTTCCAGTATCCGCGCCGCGGCCCCGGCATGATGTGGGAGGCGGCGGCGGCGAAGATCAAGGAGCGTGGCGGCCGCATCGCGATGGGGCGCGAGCTTGGCGGGCTGAGCTACGATGCGGGGCGCCGCCTGTGGACCATCGAGGTCACGACCGTCGACGGCGCGCCCGAGACCTACACGGCGCGCCACGTGGTGAGCTCGGCGCCGGTGCGCGAGCTGGTGGCGAAGATTTCACCCGCGCCGATCTCGCTGTTGCATGCGCGCGCGCTGCGCTATCGCGACTTCCTCACCGTCGCGCTGATGGTCGACAAGGCCGATCTCTTTCCCGACAACTGGATCTACATCCACGACTCGTCGGTCAAGGTCGGGCGCGTGCAGAATTTCCGCTCGTGGTCGCCCGAAATGGTGCCGAGCGGCATGACGTGCCTCGGGCTCGAATATTTCTGCTTCGAGGGCGACGGATTGTGGACCGCGCCCGATGATGACCTCATCGCGCTGGCCAAGCGCGAAATCGGGCAGATCGGCCTCGTTTCGCCAGCGGACGTGGTCGACGCCTGCGTGGTGCGCCAGCGCAAGGCCTATCCGGTCTATGACGAGGATTACCGCGACCGCGTGGCGACGATCCGGCGCGATCTCGAGAGCAGCTACCCGAGCCTGCATCTGGTCGGCCGCAACGGGATGCATAAGTACAACAACCAGGATCATGCCATGATGACCGCGATGCTGACGGCGCGGAATATCCTGGCGGGCGAGCGCATCTACGACACATGGCAGGTCAACGAGGACGCCGAATATCACGAGGCGGGAGCGGCGGGCGCGCGCGAGGCGCTGGCGAGCGAGCGGCTGGTGCCGCGGCGGGCGGGTTCGCAAGCGGCCTAACGCATGTTCCGGCGAAAGCCTGCCCCGGACTTGATCCGGGGTGGGTAGCGGTTCGCCGACAAGAACATGCGCCAGGATTAAGGCTGCGGCCAGGATATCTCGACCGCGCCGCGCAGGAAGCGCTTGCGCAGGCCGTTTTGGCGATCATCACCGAGGCGCCGCTGTTCACGCCGCGCATGCCGAAGACCGGCCAGCCGTTCAGCGTGCGCATGACCAATTGCGGACCGCTCGGCTGGGTCTCGGACGCAACCGGCTATCGCTACCAGCCGCATCATCCGCAAACCGGTGCGCCATGGCCGCCGATGCCGGCGATCTTGCTCGCGGCATGGCGCGATCTCGCGGATTATCCGCATCCGCCGGAAGCCTGCCTCGTCAACGTCTATGCGCCGAGTGCCCGCATGGGACTGCATCAGGACCGTGACGAGCACGACTTTTCCGCGCCGGTGGTATCGTTGTCGCTCGGGCAGAGTTGCCTGTTTCGCGTCGGCGGCAGCAATCGCAATGATCCGACGCGCTCGTTCCGGCTTGCTTCCGGCGACGCGGTGGTGCTCGGCCGCGACGCACGCCTCGCATTTCACGGCGTCGATCGAATAATTCGTGGTACATCGACCCTGCTGCCCGATGGCAGCCGCATTAACCTGACATTGCGCCGTGTGAACGAGCCGGTATGACGGGGCCCCCGGCGCCGGCCCGTTTTTCGCCGGCCGACGACGAGGTGAACCGATGTTGTTGCGACCCTTGCTTGTCCGCGCCGCGACCGCACTCGCGGCCGCAGCGCTTCTGGCATCGCCGGCGCGAGCGGCCGATCCGGTGTTTCCGCTTGCCTCGCATATCGGGCTCGTGGTGCCGGGCACCATGAAGCCGGCCCCGAATTTTCGCGGCTTCGTCGATCCCGACTCCGGCACCTCGATCCTGATCCTCGAGGTTCCGCCGCAGCTCTATCCGAAGGTCGAGGGCGAGATGTCGGCCGAAGGCCTCAAGAAACAGGGCATGACCGAGGAGAAGCGCGAAACCGTCACGCTCGAGTCCGGCAAGGGCCTGATGATCGTCGGCGACCAGGTCGTCGACGACAAGACGCTGCGCAAATGGATCATGCTCGCCTCCGGCACCGATGTCGGCGCCTTGATTGCGGTGCAGATTCCGCAAGGCGCCAGGGCCAAATATCCCGATGCCGATGTCCGCGCGATGCTCATGTCGATGGTGGTCCGCGCGAGCGTGCCGATCGAGGAGCAACTCCGTCTGGTACCGCTGGCGTTCGACGATCTTTCGGGATTGCGGCCGTTTCGCGTGCTCGGCAACAGTTCCGTCTTCCTCACCGAAGGCGCGACCGATCCGAAAGACGTGACCGCGCAGCCGCTGCTCATCGTCTCGGTCGCGCCAGGCGGTCCGCAAGAGGACTCCGATCGCGCCAATTTCGCGCGCCAGCTTCTGTTCAGCATGGGCGATTTCAAGGACCTGCGCATCGTCGGCACCGACATCATCCGGCTCGACAGCGTGCAGACGTATGAAATCCAGGCGGAGGCCAAGGATCCGAAGACCGATGCGGCGATGAAGCTCGTGCAGTGGGTGCGCTTCGGCCACGGCGCCTTCGTGCGCTTCATCGGGATCGCGCGCGCCGAGACGTGGAGCGAGGCGTTTCCGAAATTCCGCGCCGTGCGCGATGGCGTGAAGCCGCGAACCTAGAACGTGATGCCGGAAAGCGCCATCACGCCTGGGTGTCGACCGGATCGCGCGGCGTGGAGGCGGCGTTTTCGTTTGCGGCGGGCGCCGCCCGCGGGCCGCCCTTGGCCACGCCGACCAGTGCCGGTCGCAATATGCGATCCGCGATCATGTAGCCCGGTTGGATCACCTGCACGACGGTGCCGCTCGGCACGCTCGGATCCGGCACCTCGAGAATGGCCTGATGCAGGTTGGGGTCGAACTTCTGCCCCTGCGGGTCGAACTTGCGGATGCCGTGCTTTTCCATGACCTTCAAGAGCTCGCGCTCGGTCAGCTCGACGCCCTCGATGTGCGACCTGACCACCGGATCGGCCTGGTCGCGGAAATCGGCGCTCAACGTGCCAAGCGCCCGCTGCATGTTGTCGGCAACGCCGAGCAGGTCACGCGCGAAGCTCGCGACCGCATACTGGCGTGAATCGGCGATCTCACGGTCGGTCCGCCGCCGCAAATTCTCCATTTCGGCGAGCGTGCGCAGCAGCCGGTCCTTGAGGTCGGCCGCCTCCTTGGCGAGCGCCGCCGTCGGGTCGGCGGCCGGGGCCGCCGGATCGGCAGCCGGTTCGGTGTCGGGCGAATTGGCGGTCATTTCCGGTCCTCGGTTCGCGGTCCTGACAGGGGTCCAGCGCATGTTCCGGCGAAGCCGGCCCCGGACGTGATCCGGGGTGGACACCGGTTCGCCGATAAGAACATGCGCAAAACCAAAGAATCCTCAAAAGCGTGTTCCGGACGGAACACGCTTCAGCCGCCCCCGCATATCGAGATTCGGGCGGGGAAAATCAAGCGGGCCCAAGGGGCCCTGAGGCTCCTGGCGCGGGGTCAGCCGCCCAACAGCTTGCCCACCACCCGGGCCGTGTAGTCGACCATCGGTATGACCCGCGCATAATTGAGCCGGGTGGGGCCGATCACCCCAATGACCCCGACGATCCGGCCGGCGGCGTCATGATAGGGCGAGATCACGGTCGAGGAGCCGGACAGAGAGAAAAGCTTGTTCTCCGACCCGATGAAAATGCGCACGCCCTCGGCCTGCTCGGCGCGGCCGAGCAGGTCGGCGACCTCACGCTTGGTCTCGAGATCGTCGAACAGCAGCCGGACGCGCTCGAGGTCGTCGAGCGCCTTGAGATCGTCGAGCAGGTTGGCATGGCCACGCACGATCAGCTTGCGCTCGGCGCTCTCGCCGCCCGACCAGCTCGCCAGCCCGGCCGCAACGATCTTCTGGGTGAGGGCGTCGAGCTCGGCGCGGCTCGCCTCCAGCGCCTTCTCGACCTCGCCCCGCGCTTCGGCGAGCGTGCGGCCGCGAATGCGCGCGTTGAGAAAATTCGAGGCTTCGGTCAGCGCCGAGATCGGCAGGCCGAGCGGCAGGTTGACGACGCGGTTCTCGACCTGCCCGTCCTCGGCGACCAGGACGAGCAGCGCCCGCTCCGGCTCGAGCCGCACGAACTCGATGTGCTTGAGCCGGACATTGCTTTTGGCCGTGAGCACGACGCCGGCCGCGTGGGTGAGGCCGGACAGCAGCCCGGTCGCTTCGCTCAGCACGTTCTCGACCGACTTGCCGGCGGCCGCGACCTTGCCCTCGATGGCGGCGCGATCCTTGTCGCTGAGATCGCCGACCTGCATCAACGCATCGACGAAGAACCGCAGGCCGAGCTCGGTGGGCAGCCGTCCCGCCGAGGTATGCGGGGCGTAAATCAGACCCAGCTCCTCCAGATCCTGCATCACGTTGCGCACCGAGGCGGGCGACAGCGGCATCGAGATCAGCCGCGACAGATGGCGCGAGCCGACCGGCTCGCCGGTCGCCAGGTAGCTGTCGACGATCTGGCGAAAGATTTCGCGCGAGCGCTCGTTGAGGGCAACGAGGCTCGGCTGGCCAGACCCGATCGGAATGTCCTGCGCCACAATGAAGCTCTGGTTCACGCTTTCCGGCCCCCAGAATTGTCCATCCCGGGGGCGAAGTTCAAGCTTTGCCGCCGTTTCTTTGCCAAAACGCGATTCTCTTGGCGACCCGCTATCCATTCTTCGGGAAAATCATCTAAAAGCTGCCGCGACCGGGCCGCTGTCCTGCCCGCCATTGACCCCTTGGAGACCTTCCCGATGCGCCCGAGCCGCCGCCAGCCCGACGAGCTGCGTGCCGTCACGCTCGAGCGCGGCGTGGTGAAATACGCCGAAGGCTCGTGCTTCGTGAAGTTCGGCGACACCCATGTGCTCGTGACCGCGACGCTCGAGGACCGCCTGCCGCCCTGGCTCAAGGGCCAGGCGCGCGGCTGGATCACGGCCGAATACGGCATGCTGCCGCGCGCCACCCTGGAGCGGACCCGGCGCGAGGCCGCCGCCGGCAAGCAAGGCGGCCGCACCGTCGAGATCCAGCGCCTGATCGGCCGCAGCCTGCGCGCCGTGGTCGACCTCGCGGCGCTGGGCGAACGCCAGATCACCATCGACTGCGACGTGATCCAGGCGGATGGCGGCACGCGCACGGCCGCGATCACCGGCGGCTGGGTTGCGCTGCACGACTGCATTCAGTGGATGAAGACGCGCAAGATGCTCGCCGCCGATCCGCTGCGTGACCACATCGCGGCGATCTCGTGCGGAATCTGCAACGGCGCCCCGGTGCTCGATCTCGATTATGCGGAGGACTCCGAGGCTGAGACCGACGCCAATTTCGTCATGACGGGGTCGGGACACATCGTCGAGGTGCAAGGCACCGCCGAAAAAACGCCGTTCAGCGAGGAGCAGCTGCTCGCGCTCCTCGCGCTCGCCCGCAAGGGCGTCGGCAAGCTCGTCGACCTGCAGAAGATGGCGGTGACGTGAGCGCTGGCGCCCCCTTGCCGCGGCAGGACGGAGCGGCGACGCATCGCCGCATCGGCGGGCGGCTCGTCATCGCGACGCATAATCCCGGCAAGCTCGTCGAGATGCGTGAATTGCTCGCGCTCTACGGCATCGCGGCGGTCTCCGCCGGCGACCTCGGCCTGCCGGAACCGGACGAGACCGGCACGAGCTTTCGCGCGAATGCGCGCATCAAGGCGCAGGCCGCGGCGCAGGCCGCCGGAATGCCGGCATTCGCCGACGACTCGGGGCTCGCGATCGATGCGCTCGACGGCGCCCCCGGCATTCATTCGGCGCGCTGGGCCGGGCCCGCCAAGGATTTCGCCGGCGCGATGGCGCGCATCGATGCGCTGCTGCGCGAGCGTGGCGCGATGACGCCGGCGGCGCGCACGGCGCATTTCGTCTCGGCGCTGTGCGTCGCGTGGCCGGACGGACACGTCGAGGAGTTCGCGGCGACGGTCGACGGCACGCTGGTGTGGCCGCCGCGCGGAGACAAGGGCTTCGGCTACGATCCAATGTTCCTGCCCGACGGCTTTGCGCTGACGTTCGGCGAAATGACGGGCGACGAGAAGCACGGACTGCCGCCGAAAGGGCAGGGCCTGTCGCACCGCGCCCGCGCGTTCCTCAAGCTCGCGGAGGCCTGCCTTGACCGAGGTTGAGCGCGCGGCGCCGTTCGGCGTCTACATCCACTGGCCATTCTGCCTGTCGAAATGCCCCTATTGCGACTTCAACAGCCATGTCCGTCAGGCCGGGATCGACGAGCCGCGTTATGTGAAGGCTTTTGCCGCCGAGATCGCGGCGACCGCCGAACGCGTGCCAGGGCGCACGGTCTCGACGATCTTCTTCGGCGGCGGCACCCCCTCGCTGATGAAGCCGGAAACGGTCGGCGCCGTCCTCGACGCGATCGGCCGCCATTGGACGATCGCGCCCGATGTCGAGATCACGCTCGAGGCCAATCCGTCGAGCGTCGAGGCGGGGCGTTTCCGCGGCTACCGCGCGGCCGGCGTCAACCGCGTGTCGCTCGGCATGCAGTCGCTCGACGATGCCGTGCTCAAGCAGCTCGGGCGGCTGCACACGGCGCGCGAGGCGCTCGATGCAGTCGCGCTCGCGCGCGGTATTTTCGACCGCTTTTCCTTCGATCTCATCTATGCGCGTCCGGGCCAGACAGTCGCGGCATGGCGTGCCGAGCTCGCGCGTGCGCTCGCGGAGGCAGGCGAGCATCTGTCGCTCTACCAGCTCACCATCGAGCCCGAGACGCCGTTCGCGGCCTTGCATGCGAACGGCAAGCTGGTGCTGCCCGACGATGATCTCGGCCGCGATCTCTACGACCTCACGCTCGATCAGAGCGCGGCCGCGGGCCTGCCTGCCTATGAGGTGTCGAATCACGCGCGGCCGGGCGCCGAGTGCCGGCATAATCTCGTCTACTGGCGCTACGGCGAATATGCCGGCATCGGCCCGGGCGCGCACGGGCGGCTGGTGATCGACGGCACGCGGCACGCCACCGCGACCGAGAAGCGTCCGGAAGCCTGGCTGATGCGGGTCGAAACATCGGGCCATGGCATGGTCGTCGATGACGCGCTCACCCGCGAAGAGCAGGCGGACGAATTTCTGCTGATGGGCCTGCGGCTCGCCGAGGGGATCGACCCGAAACGCTACGCGGCGCTCGCCGGGCGGCCGCTCGATCTCGACCGCATCGCCTCGCTCGTCGGGCATGGATTCGTCGAGACGACCGCCGACGGCCGGCTGCGCGTGACGCGCTCGGGTTTTCCGGTGCTCGACGCCGTGGTGGCGGATCTGGCGGCGTAATAAGACGGCAAAATTCGGAATCGCCGATGAAAGACGTGGTCGTGATCGGTGGACCGAACGGTGCAGGAAAAACGACAGCCGCGCCGGACCTATTGCCTGCAAGCTTTTCCATTCGCGAGTTCGTCAATGCTGACGAAATTGCACGCGGAATTTCGCCATTCAATCCGGCCGGCAGCGCGGTTCTTGCAGGTCGCCTGATGCTCGATCGCATGCGTGCGTTGGCGGAGACAGGCGAGAGCTTTGCGTTCGAGACAACTTGCGCGGGACGCGGACATACGCGTTTCTTGAAAAGCTGTCGCACTGCAGGTTACCGATCGATGCTGATTTTCCTTTGGCTGCCTTCGGCGAGAGATGCCCTCGCCAGGGTGGCACGGAGAGTGAAGGAGGGTGGCCATTGGATAGCTGACGAGGTCGTTGCACGACGGTATGCCGCGGGCCTTTACAACATGCGTCACCTCTACCTCCCCCTTGTCGACTCCGCGCTGATCTATGACAATTCTGATCATGGACGCGGTCTCATCGCCGCGCGCGAAGCCGGTGACTCCTTGGTCATACACGACGAAGCGCGTTGGAGATGGATTGAGGAGGCCACGCGGTGACTGACCTGACCTCACGTGAAATGATCGAATTGGCCGTCCGTGCATTGGACAGGAACGCGCGCCGCTTTAAGAAGGCTCGGCCGGTACCCGGCAAGCGTCCAGCTGCTCGCGGGGCAAAACGAGCGATTCGCACGGCAACGAACCCGCAAGCAAGCCGAAACACCAAATTGCGCTAAGTCCCAGACCCGAACGTGTGCGGCGCCGGCGAGACCACCTGGCCGCCGGACGGCGTCACGCGCAGCACCGCAAGCCCGCGCTGGTTGGTGCCGTCGGCGCGGAAGCGGAAGACGCCGTCGATGCCGGCGAAGCCCGACGCATTGGTCAGCGTCTCGGGCGCGAAGCGGCGCGCGCCCTGCGTCTTCACCAGCGCCGCCACCAGCGCGACCGCGTCATAGGCGAGCGTCGCGGTACGCACCGGCTCCTGGCCGTAGCGCGCGCGATAGCGCGTCGAGAATGCGCGGAAGCCGGCCGAATCGGGCGCCGGATACCAGCCGCCGGCGACCGCTGGCTCGGCGAAGATGCGCGGGTCGTCCCACAAACCGGTGCCGATCACCTGCAGGCGCTTGAGATCGAGGCCGGCCGCGCTGAGCGCCTGCACGGCGGAGACGACGCCGTCGCCGGCGTCGGGGAGAAACAGCACGTCGGCATGGGCGGCGGCTTGCGCGATCAATTTCGCCGCATCGCCCATGTTGCCGCCCTGCGCCGGATAGCGCTCGAGCGCAACGACGCGTCCGCCCTTGCGGGAAACCACCTGCTTGAACTCGGCCTCCACCACCGAGCCGTAGGCATTGTCGGGCACCAGCGCGACGAACGAGCGCCGCCCCTGCGCAATCGCGTGCTCGACGATGCGATCGACATCGGTCTCGGGCAGGAAGCTCAAGAGATAGACCCCGCGGCCGGCCACGTTTGAATCGGTCGAGAACGCGATGATCGGAACGTTGCGCGTCCGCGCGATCTGCGCGGCCTGGGTGACCGAATGGGCAAACAGCGGCCCGAGGATGATCTCGGCCCCCTGATCGAGCGCCTCCTGCGCCGCCTGCTGCGCGCCCTGGGCGGTGCCGGCGTCGTCCTTGACCAGCAGCTGGATGTTCGGATTGTTGAACTCGGCGAGCGCGAGCTCGGCGGCGTTGCGCATCGATTGGCCGGCGAGCCCTGCATTGCCCGGGGCCGACAGCGGCAACAGCAACCCAACCTTGATCTGGCCGTTGCCGATGGCGGTCTGCTGCACCTGGTCGGAAGCCGTCGGGGCGGGTGGCGGCGGTTTCGAGTTGAAGACGTCGAGCCCCGGCATGGTTCCCGAACAGGCCGAGAGCAACGCCGCGAAGCCGGCGACAAGCGCAGCGCGCCAGCCGCGGCGGCGCCGCGCCGGCGCCAGGGCCTGCGGGATACGAAACATCGACCGGTCTCCTCGACGGTACGGCCGTCGGCGCCACTCCACAGCGCCAATCAGGCATATTGTCGACGAATGATTAACCAACTGGAAACTCTGGCATAATCGAGGACGCGCGGCTATCCGGCATGACGCCGCGCCGGCGCAAGGTTACAGTTGCGGCATGGGTGAGGACGCTCCACCAGGCGGAAAGAACAAGGCGGATCAAGCCTCTCGCGACGCCACGGGCTTTCGGATCGAGGGCCACGCGCTGGCCGCGCGACCGCTGCCCGCCGGGCTCTACCTGGTCGCGACCCCGATCGGCAACCTCGGTGACGTGACGTTGCGGGCCCTGGAGACGCTCGCGGCCGCGGATCTCGTCGCCTGCGAGGACACCCGCGTCACGGCGCGCCTGCTCGAGCGCTACGGCATCGCGACAGCGCTCACCCCGTATCACGATCACAATGCGGCGGCCGCGCGGCCGAAGATCCTGGCGCGCATCCGCGACGGCGCGGCGGTCGCGCTGGTGAGCGATGCGGGAACGCCGCTCGTGTCCGATCCGGGTTATCGGCTGGTGCAGGGCGCGCAGGAGGCGGGCTTCGCCGTCACGGCTGTGCCGGGAGCCTCGGCGGTGCTGGCGGCGCTCGCGGTCGCGGGGTTGCCGACCGACCGCTTTTTCTTCGAGGGTTTTCTGCCCGCGAAGGACGCCGCACGGCGCGCTCGGATCGCCGAGCTGGCGCGCATTCCCGCAACGCTGGTGCTGTTCGAGACCGGACCGCGCATCGCGCCGGCGCTCGCGGCGCTGGCCGAAGGCCTGGGCGACCGGCCCGCCGCGATCTGCCGCGAGCTGACCAAGCTGCACGAGGAAATCCGGCGTGACGGCCTTGCGGCGCTGGCGCACGCCTACGCGGCGGGTGCGGAGACGCGCGGCGAGTTCGTGCTCGTGGTCGCGCCGCCGCAAGCGGCCGCCGTGGCGCCCGAGGAGATCGACGCCCTGCTGCGGGAGGCGCTGCGCACGCAGACGCTGCGCGATGCGGTCGGCGCGGTCGCGGCCGCGACCGGCGAGCCGCGCAACGAGGTCTATCGGCGCGCGCTCGCGCTTGCCAGGGAGGCGCGATGATGCCGGGCGGGCGCGATGACACGGCCGCCCGGC
>DATBZM010000351.1:0-4617 GCA_036513175.1 Xanthobacteraceae bacterium
TATTCGCAGATCGTCGACGTGCGGGCGAGCCGCATCATCTTCATTGCCGGCCAGACCGCGCTCGATGCCTTCGGCATGGTCGTCGGCGCCCACGATATTGCGGCGCAGGCCGCGCAGGTGTTTCACAATCTCGGCGTCGCGCTCCAGGCGGTGGGCTGCACGGCTGCCAATCTCGTGAAGATGACCGTCTTCCTGCGCGACATGGCCGACCTTGCCGCCTATCGCGAGGCGCGCAACCGCTTCTTCGCGACCGTGACGCCGCCGGCGGCGCCCGCCGTCACGCTGATCGAGGTGTCGCGGCTCTATGGTTCGGATTTCCTGATCGAGATCGAGGCGGTGGCGGCAATCTGAGCCTCGGGGAGGCGGCCCCGGGAATGTCCCAGGAATGTCCCGGAAATGTCCGATGAATCGAAAGGAAGCGTCATGAAGAGCCTCGCACGAATGTCCGGTCGCATCGCCTTCGCGGCCGTGCTGGTGGCAATGGCCGCACTCGCGGCACGGGCCAACGACATCACCCAGGAATGGTCGAGCGTCAAACCGCCGCCGGTGCCGGAGCTCAAGCCCGCGACCATCGAGCCGAAGACCACGGCGCTGCTGGTGCTCGATTTCATGAAGGGCAATTGCGGCACGCGCCCGCGCTGCGCCGCGACGGTCCCGGTCGCCAACAAGCTGATCGCGGCGGCGCGGGCCCACAACATGCTGCTGTTCTACACGGTGGTGGGCGACAATCCGAAGCCGGACGGCATGGTCGACGGCATCGAGCGGCCGCACGACGGCGAGTGGGTCATGCGCGGCGGCGCCGACAAGTTCATCGGCTCCGATCTCGACGAGCGCCTCAAGGCGCACGGCATCAAGACCGTGATCGTGATCGGGACGTCGGCGCAGGGCGCCGTGGTCGGCACCAGCAACGGCGCGACGCAACGCGGCTACAAGGCGGTCGTTCCGGTCGACGGCATGTCGGCCGAGGATCCCTACAACGAGCAATACGCCGCCTGGCACCTCTACAAGGGCGGCCCGGCGCCGCTGATCAAGAATGTCACGCTCACGCGCAGCGACATGATCACGTTCGGAAATTGAGCGGTCGAGGATATTCGTCATGGCCGGGCTTGTCCCGGCCATCCACGTCTTGCTTTCTGAATCACCGCAAGAAAGACGTGGATGCCCGCATTCGCGGGCATGACGCAGAATACTGCATTCACGCCGGCTTCATGCCGGCGAACTTCACGACCTTGCCCCACTTGTCGATCTGCTCGGCGACGAATTTGCGATAGTCGGCGACGCCGAACGGCATCGGCTCGGCGCCCAGATTGACGAGCCTCGCCTTGACGTCCGCATCGGCGAGCGCGGCGTTGACCGTCGCGTTGAGCCTGTAGACGATGTCGTCCGGCGTGCTCTTCGGCGCCGCGAGGCCGTGCCAGATGCTCGCCTCGTAGCCGGGCACGAACTGCGCGATCGGCGGCACGCCCAGCAGCGCCGCCGACCGCGTCGTGCTGGTGACCGCGACGGCGCGCATCTTGCCGTCGCGGATGAAGCCGATGGTCAGCGGGATCGGCGTGAAGGCGAGCTGCACCTGGTTGCTCAGCAGATCGGGCATGTAGGCGGATTTGTACGGCACATGCACGATGTCGACGCCGGTCATCATCTTGAACAGCTCGGCCGCCATGCTGGGCGCGGTGCCGACGCCGAACGACGCATAGTTGAGCTTGCCGGGATTGGCCTTGGCATAGGCGATGAATTCCGGAACGGTCGCGATCGGCAGCGCCGGATTGACCTCGAGCACGTTCGCCGACCTGATCGTGCCGGCGACCGGCGCGATGTCGCGCATGAGATCGAAGCTGAGATTGGCGTAGAGCGTCGCATTGACCGCATTGGTCACCGTCATGGCGAGCAGCGTATAGCCGTCGGGCGCGGCCTTGATCATGGTCTCGGCGCCGACATTGCTGGCGCCGCCGGGCCGGTTCTCGACGAAGAACTGCTGGCCGAGCTTTCTCGACAGCGCGTCCGCCATTACGCGCGCCACCACGTCGGTCGCGGCGCCCGGCGGGAAGCCGACGATGATGCGCACCGGACGCGACGGATAGCCGTCGGCGCGGGCGACGCGCGATATGGCCGGCAGCGCGGCCGCGCCCGCCGCGAGGTTGAGGAATTGGCGACGGCGAAGCATCATGGCGCGGCCCTGCAGGCTTGAGGCGTTTCCCGAGCGCATATCCCGGAGAAACCCGGCCCCCGACTTGTTCGGGGTCGACGGCGGTTCGCCGACCCGGATCTGCGCCAACTCTGAAAGTCGGCTGTTAACGATTTTTTTGGCCCGCCGTGGCCTCTTTGGCTGCCGCCGCGATCCCTGCGCCGGCAGCCTGGGCGGCACGGTATACGGGCGGCGTGGCGGCGCAAGCACGGGCCGATGGCGCGGTTTGTCGCGGGGCTCGGTGTCTTCGATCGCGGGATGCCTGCAATTCGGGCAGCGCGGCGGGGACCTCGGCAATTGTGTCCGGCGGCAAAATCTGAGAAACAAAAGCCTGACACGTAAGTTAGGCTGGGGCACGGGCCGGTGTCGTACGGCTTAAGAGACGCCGCCATGTGGGAGGCGACGATCGACCAGAGGACGTATTTTCGTCCGCCAGCGCCGATCCCGCGCGCGACGCGCGCCGGTCCGATCGCGCTCATCCGCGCGCTATGGAATAGCCCGATCGAGGCGTGGGCACAGGCGCATTTCGAGGAGCCGGTCGTCGCCCACCGGCTGCCGTTCGGCAACGCGCTGATCGTCAGCGATCCGGCCGGAATCGAGCATGTGCTGCTGCGCAATGCCGCGAACTACCGCAAGGACACGCTGCAGCGGCGGATCATTGCGGGCGGGCTCAACGACGGGCTCCTGACCGCCGAGACCGAGCAATGGCGCTTCCAGCGCCGCACGCTCGCGCCGATGTTCTCGCCGCGCACGATCCGCAGCTTTGGCGCGCCGATGCGGGAGGTCGCGGACGAGTTCGTGGCGCGGTGGCGGGCGCTGGCCGCGGGCGAGAGCGTCGACATGGCGGCGGAAATGACGCGCCTGACGCTCGAAGTGCTCGAGCGGACCATCTTCTCCGACGGCCTCGGCCATTCGATCGAGGAATTCCGCGCCGCGATGCGCAGCTATTTCGACACGATCGGACGCATCGACCCCTTCGATCTGCTCGGCCTGCCGGACGCGGTCCCGCGCCTCACGCGCCTGCAGGCGCGCGGCGCGCTGCGCTTCTTCGACGAGGCGGTCGACACGATCATCGCCAACCGCGGCCGCCGCCTCTCCGAGGCGCCGGCGGCGGTCGCGCGCGACATTCTCACGCTGCTGCTCGAGGCGCGCGATCCGCAGACCGGGCGCGGATTGAGCGAGGTCGAGATCAAGGCCAACATCATCACGTTCATCGCCGCCGGCCACGAGACCACCGCCAACGCGCTCGCCTGGTCGCTTTTCCTGCTGTCGCAGTCGCCGGAGTGGAGCGAGCGGGTGGCGGCCGAGGCGGAGCGCGAGCTCGCCGGCCCGATCGAGGAGGCGGCCGATCGCATGGTCGAGACCCGCGCCGTGATCGAGGAGGCGATGCGGCTCTATCCGCCGCTCGCCGCCATCAGCCGCGAGGCGATCGGGCCGGACGAGATCGCCGGCCACCCGGTCGCGGCGCGCTGCACCGTCGTGATCGCGCCCTACCTGCTGCATCGCCACCGGCGGCTGTGGGACCGCCCCGACCTGTTCGATCCGAGCCGCTTCTTGCCGGGCGCGCGCGAGCAGATCGGCCGCTACGCCTACCTGCCGTTCGGTGCCGGGCCGCGCATCTGCATCGGCGCCGCCTTCGCGCTGCAGGAGGCGACGCTGGTGCTCGGCACCATCATGCGGGACTTCCACATCACGCTCGCACCCGGCGCGAGCGTGTGGCCGCTGCAGCGGCTGACGCTGCGGCCGCGCGGCGGGCTGCCGATGGTGCTGACGCGGCGGGCGCCCGACGCGGATGCCGCGTGTCGGATCACTTCGGCAGACGTCGCGTACCGCTAAGCTTCTCGACCATGCGCGGGAGCGCACGCGCGTAGACGCCCGGAAGCCCGAGCGCGTGCGCAAGCTCGCCCGCCGCAAGCCCGGCGTCATTCCGCCCGAGGAACCAGCGGAGGCGATCCTTCACGGCGTAAGGAATGGCTTCGTGCCGCTCGTCCGTGACGGCGACCGCATCGCCGACCGCGATCGTCCCGCGGTTGAGAAAGGCGCCGAGAAACCCGCGCTTGTGCACGGCATCGTCGAACGCGACGAGATGCAGCATCTTGCGACATGGCTCGCAGTGGAAGGTGAGGCGAACGAGCGCTTCCCCGATCCGGATCACGGTGCCGGAGGGCATGTCATAGAAGCCATCGACATCGATGACGATGTTCTCGCGCAGATCGCCCGCCTGGAGGCGGAGCTCGCGGGTCACCGCGCGCGAGGTGACCAGCACCTGGCGCAACGGCGAGCAGCGCACCCCGCCCGCGATGCCATTCGGCGTGAAGGCCAGTCGGCTGACGGCGTCGAGGCGCGCGCGGTGCGCGCGCTTGATGAAAAGATTGGTGACGGTCACGATGATCCCCCGTGTGGCGCGCCACGCTGTGACGAGCGCGCCCGGC
>DATBZM010000352.1:0-3935 GCA_036513175.1 Xanthobacteraceae bacterium
AGCGAGCGGCAGCCGCAGGCCGGACGGCCCTGCGAACTCCGCGCTGCCGTTCGCGCGTATCGTGCCGCGCAAGAAATTCATCGCCGGCGAGCCGATGAAGCCGGCGACGAACAGGTTGTCGGGCCGGTCGTAGAGATCGAGCGGCGCGCCGATCTGCTCGACCAGGCCAGCATGCATGACGACGATCTTGTCCGCCATGGTCATCGCCTCGATCTGGTCGTGCGTCACGTAGACGGTCGTGGTCCTGAGCCGCTGATGCAGCTCCTTGATCTCGGTGCGCATCTGCACGCGCAGCTTGGCGTCGAGGTTGGAGAGCGGCTCATCGAAGAGAAACACCTGCGGATCGCGCACGATGGCGCGACCCATGGCGACGCGCTGACGCTGGCCGCCCGAGAGCTGGCGAGGAAAGCGCGCGAGCAGCGCGTCCAGTCCCAGGATATCGGCGGCACGATTGACCCGCTCGTCGATCTCGGCCTTGGGCGCGCCGCGCAGCCGCATCGAGAAGCTCATGTTGTCGGCGACCGTCATGTGCGGATAGAGCGCGTAGTTCTGAAACACCATCGCGATGTCGCGCTCTTTTGGCGGCACGTTGTTGACCACGCGCTCGCCGATGCGGATCTCGCCGCCGGTGATGTTCTCCAGCCCCGCGATCATGCGCAGCAAGGTGGACTTGCCGCAGCCCGACGGCCCGACCAGGACGACGAACTCGCCGTCTCCGATCGCGATGTCGACGCCGTGGATGACCTGCACGGCCCCGAACGCCTTGCGGACGTCGCGGATCGCGACTGACGCCATGAATGCTCCTTACGCCCTTCCCATCGCCGGTTTCTCGCGCCGGCTTTCGCCCGGAGAAATTGCGGGCGACGCTATTCACCACATTCGGGGCGGCAGGGCGAGTCGGAATCCGGGCGAGATGCGCCATACGCCACACGCATGGCTCGGCGACGCTTTACCGCGTTCGCCATGCCCGGCAGGTCATGCCAAGATTGCGGCCCACCCACGGAAGGCCCGCGATGCATCGACGCCGCTTCGTCACCACCGCACTTGCCGCCGGCGCTGGCCTGATCGCCCGCAAGGCGCGGGCGGCCGGCTATCCGGACCAGAGCCGCACCATCCGGCTGATCGTGCCGTTTGCAGCGGGCGGCGGCGTCGACGTGCTGGCGCGGCTCTACGCGCAGGCGCTCAAGGAGAAGCATGGGCTCACCGTGGTGGTCGAGAACCGCGGCGGGGCGAGCGGCACGATCGGCGGCCAGGTCGTGCGGCAGGCTGCGCCCGACGGCTATACGCTGCTGTTCTCGTCCTCGACCCACACGACCGCGCCGCTCGTCATCCGCGAGGTGCCGTACGATCCGCTGACCGACTTTGCGCCGATCGCGCGCGTCGGCGAGGCGCCGATGCTGCTGATCATGGCGAAGGACCGGCCGCAGCAGACCATCGCCGAGGTGGTGGCGGCGGCGAAACAGAACCCGGCGCAATGGGTGTTCGCCGCCTCCTCGCTCGGCTCGATGGGCTACATGGCGACGGTCGCGTTCATCCAGAACGCGGGCGTCAATCTCACCATTACGTCCTATCGCGGCACCGCGCCGGCGCTGACCGACGTCGAGGGCGGCCATGTGCAGCTGATGATCGACCCGCTGCTGGTGCTGCTGCCGCAGGCGCGCGCCGGCGCCGTCAAGGGCCTCGCGACGACGACGGCGAAACGCAGCGCGCTCGCACCCGACATTCCGACCGCGGCGGAGAGCGGGATGCCCGGTCTGGAGTTCGCGTCCTGGTACGGCTTCTGGGGGCCGAAGGAAATGCCGGACGACGTCGTGGCCTGGCTCAACGGCGCCGTGAACGAGGCGACCGGGGAACTCGCGAAGGCCGGCCGCTTCGCGGCCCTCGGCCAGGAGCCGGTGACCGGGTCGCCGGACGATTTCGCGCGCTACATCGCGGCGGATTTCAAGCGCAGCGAGGCGTTGCTCAAGGCGGCGAAGTTTCAGCCGATCTGAAGGCGCAACGCCCGCTGCCGGATTCAAGCCCGCCGGGAGCCCGACACTGCCGACGTCAGGCAACACGCTGCATTCGTGTGGTTCCTTCGGCGGACCAAGTGATCGTTAAGGGTGATTTTACCGCGGCCGGGTCAATCTTTGGTCGGCCCGGCGCCGAACCAATCCGCGCCGCCGGGCGTTCGCCTTGAATATTCCCGCATCTGTTGTTCCCGCACCTATCGACTGCGATCAAAGGAGGTAACATGCGCCAGGCACTGCCGGACCGCTTCATCGCGCTGCTGGTCGAGCCCGATCAGGAACAGCGCGCGCTCGTCGCGACGCTGCTCGAGGAGAGCGACCTGCAGGTCATCGAATGCGACAGCGCCGAAGCGGCGCTCGCGGTCGTCGACATGAAGGGCGACCGCATGGCCATGGTCGTCACCGACGTCGAGCTGGCGGGATGGCTCGACGGCATCGAGCTCGCGCAGAATCTCGACGCCCATCACCCGGAGCTGCCGGTGATCATGATGTCGGCCGAGCCGAGCGAGCGCGTCGATGAATGGCCCGACAATGTCGTGCGCCTGGGACGACCATGGCGTCCGTTGGACGTGCTGATCGTCGCCGAGCGCGCCCGCCAAGCCGCGTAGCCGATCCTGACGGTGGGATGTTCTGGGCGCCGGCGAGACGCCTCGCCGACGCTCAATGCGGCGTAATTCGTTTTGCCGCCCGTCGGTTCATCCGTTGCCGCCGAGTCGAGCACGCACGGCCGCAAGGCCGGCACGCTTGATGCAGTCAGCGCGGAAGGTTCGCCGATCCTTGCCGTGCAGGCTCTTCTCGTTGGCCTGCGCCGAGCATGCCTGTGAAATCTTCTTCTTCTCGTCGGGATCGAGCTTGGGCTTTGCGGTCTTGGTCATTGCCGGGGCCGCAGGCGCCGCAACTGGCGCAGCCACAGTCGGCGGAGCCGCCGGGGCCTGCGCGAACGCCGCACCGCTGCTGATCGCGAAACACACAATGGTCGCACTGATAACAGACTTCATCACGCCCTCCTGAGGTGGTGTTGGCGGATGAGAACATAGATCGAACATAAGAAGAACACAAGCGAAAAATGCTACCCCGACGTGCAGCGCGTGACGCTACCGACCGAGCGCCCCTACCATGCCGCCTGCGGCGCTCGGCATAGCCATCACCGCGCCCGGTGCACCACGCACGTCGCCGTTGCCGAGCACCACGAACGGCGCCCAGAAGCGCGGATGCTGATGCGGCGCGTCAGCGGCCGCGAGGTAGGCGCGCGTCGCGCGGGCGAGCGCCTCGGCGGCGCCGCTGCCCTGCGCCGAGTGCCACTCGGTGAAAAAACGCACCACGATGTCGCGCGCCGTCGCCGAGTCGATCGGCCAGAGGGACGCCAGCAAGGTCGGCGCGCCCGCGACCGTGAATGCGGTCTGCAAGTCCTGCACGCCCGAGGTCGCGGTGGCCAGTCCGAGCTTGGCGGTGTTGCATGCCGAGAGGACGACGAGGCGCGCGTTGAGCGCTATATCACGTATCGGGAGTACGTCGCGTCGCTGGCGAGCCGCCGCGGCGGCTGACAGCCCGCCGCTAGGCCGCCCCTGACCGCAGCCGCGCAACCTCCGCCTCGAGCTCCGCAATGCGGCGGTCGCGCTCGCCGAGCGCGGCGGCCACGTCCGCGGCGTCGAAGCGCTGCGGAATGTGCTGCGGACAATTGCCGTTCCACGCCGCGACCGTGAACAGGATCGCCTGCTCGGGACGCGCCTTGTAGTCTGCGGGCATCAGGCGCGCGATCAGGTCCGCGTCATCCTCGACCACGCGCGCCTCGCCCCACAGCTTGATGCGGCGACGGTGGGCATAGTCGATCAGGAAGAGGTAGGCCTTCGGGTTCTCGCCGAGATTGCCGACCGTGATGTATTGCCGGTTGCCGGCGAAATCGGCGAACGCGATGGTGTGCTCGTC
>DATBZM010000353.1:0-8819 GCA_036513175.1 Xanthobacteraceae bacterium
AAGACGTGGATGCCCGCATTCGCGGGCATGACGGATGAAATGGATGCGAAATGACCCGGCGTTGGGGATCGATCGTGCTGTGGGGCGTGCTACTGCTCTTCCCGCTCGCCGTGAATTTCACCGACAGCGCCGATTTTCTCCAGGACGTGGGCGCGACCCTGGTGCTGGCGGCGATCAGCGCCTGCGCCTGGAACATCGTCGGCGGCTATGCGGGCCAGGTCTCGGTCGGCCACGCGATCTTCTTCGGCGCCGGGGCCTATATGCCGGTGCTGGTGTATACGCTGTGGCAGGCGCCGCCGGTCGCCGGCATGCCGCTCGGCATCCTGGTCGCCGTCGCGATCGCACTGGCGATCGGCATTCCCACCTTCCGCCTGCAGGGGCACTATTTCAGCATGGCGACCATCGCGGTCGCCGAGCTGATCCGCCTCGTCGTCAGCAACTGGGACCTGCTCGGCGCGGCCATCGGCCTGCAGGGACCCGCAACGCCGCGCGGCTGGTGGGATCTCGTCTTCCGCAGCGCCGTTCCCTACTACTACATCTACCTCGCGGTACTCGCCGTCACGGTGTGGATCACTTACGCGATGACGCGCAGCCGGTTCGGCTATTACCTGCGCGCGATCCGCGCCGGCGAGCGCGCCGCGAAAAGCCTCGGCGTGCCGGTGCGGCGCACCAAGCTGATGGCGCTGATGCTGAGCGCGGCGCTCACCTCGGCCGCCGGCTCGCTCTATGCCTTCAAGGTCGGGTTCGTGAATCCCGAGAGCGGGCTCAGCATCCTGGTGTCGGTGCAGATGATCATCATCGCGGCGCTCGGCGGCGCCGGCACGCTCTACGGGCCGATCGTCGGCGCCATCATCCTGATTCCGTTGCAGAGCGCGACCAATACCTGGTTCGGCGGCAGCGGCAGCGGCCTCACCTACGTTATCTACGGCGGCATCATCATGCTGATCGCGCGGTTCGAGCCGGGCGGCCTGCTCGAGCTGTGGGCCCGGGCCGTCGCCTTGTCGAAGAAGCTCATCGTCCATGCGTCGCGTGGCACGGAGGGCTCCCATGCTGCTTGAAGCGCAAGACGTCAGCCGCGCCTTCGGCGGCTTCCTGGCGCTCAAGGACGCCAACCTCGCGGTCGAGGCAGGCGAGATCGTCGGGCTGATCGGGCCGAACGGCGCCGGCAAATCGACGTTCTTCAACTGCATCGCCGGCGATCTCGCGCCGACCCGCGGCCGCATCCGCTTCGACGGCGTCGATGTGACGTCTCTGTCCGCGGAAACCCATGCCCGGCTTGGCATCGGCCGCACCTTCCAGGTGCCGGCGACGTTCGAGGACATGACGATCCTCGAGAATGTCATGGTCGGCGCCTTCCTGCGCCATCCCCGGCGCGCCGATGCGGTCGCCAAGGCGACCGGGGTGCTGCGCCTCACCGAGCTCGACAAGCTGGCAGACCAGCGCGCCCGAAGCCTCGGCACACCCGGGCGCAAGCGGCTCGAGATCGCGCGCGTGCTCGCGACCGAGCCGAAGCTCATGCTGCTCGACGAGGCGCTCGCCGGCCTCACGCCGGGCGAGATCCAGCGGGCGATCGCGCTGGTGCGGCGCATCCATGCGCTCGGCATCACCATCGTGATCGTCGAGCACATCATGGAAGTGATCATGACGCTGGCGCAGCGCGTGCTCGTCTTCAACCAGGGGCACACGATCGCGCAGGGAAAGCCGACCGACGTCGTGCGCGTGCCCGAGGTGATCGAGGCGTATCTCGGGCGCCGCCGGCACGGGCAGCGGGCGACCGCATGAGCGCGCCGGCGTTTTTACGCATCGAGCATCTCGAGGTGCGCTACGGCGACCTCGTCGGCGTCGCCGACGTGTCGCTGCGGGTCGCGTCCGGCAGCGTGGTGGCGCTGCTCGGCTCGAACGGTGCCGGCAAGACGACGACGCTCAATGCGGTCGCCGGATTGGTGGCGCCGAGCGCCGGGGCGATCGAATGGGACGGCGCCTCGATCGCGCGCCTGCCCTCGCATGCGATCGTCTCGCGCGGCCTCGCGCTCTCGCCCGAGGGCTGGCGCCTGTTCGTCAGCCAGACCGTCGAGCAGAACCTGCGCCTCGGCGCAACCACGATCGCCAAATCGCGCATCCCGGGCCTGATGGAGCGCGTCTTCGGCCTCTTTCCGCGGCTGGCCGAGCGGCGGCGCCAGCGCGCCGGCACGCTGTCGGGCGGCGAGCGGCAGATGCTGGCGCTCGGCCGCGCGCTGATGAGCGATCCGAAATTGCTAATGCTCGACGAGCCGAGCCTCGGCCTCGCCCCGGCGGTGGTCGATCAGCTCTACGACGCGCTCGAGCGCCTGCATGGCGAGGGATTGACGTTACTGCTGGCAGAGCAGTCGGTGCCGCTCGCGCTGGCGATCGCGGATTACGCCTATGTGCTGCAGACCGGACGCACGGTGCTGGAGGGGCCGGCCGCTAAGCTCGAGAGCGACCCGCAGGTGCAGCGGATCTATCTCGGCATCGATGGCGAGGCTGACGCGCCGACGTAATGCTACGTTTGCACGAAGTTATTAGGTTGGGTTCGAGCGCAAGCGAGATCCTACATGGGCAACTGAAGCGTTGGGTCTCGCGAGGGCTCGCCTCCAACCTACGGCTCGAGATCGATGTCGCGTGGAATTTGGCCCTTGCGCGCGGCCAATCGCCGCCCAAAATCCCAGAGTCGTATGTTGGGTCAAGCGCGAGCCTGCACAAGTTGGTAGGTTGGGTCGAGCGCAAGCGAGACCCAACCTACGGCTACGGCGAGGTTGTCCACTTCACCACTTCACCAGGGTATGCGCTGGCCGATCACTGGCTGTGGTTGGCCAGGTCGCTCGACAGCGTCGTGAACGTGTTGCCCAAACCGCCGCCCATGGCGTTGACCGATCCCATGATCACGATCGAGATCAGCGCCGTGATCAGGCCGTATTCGACCGCCGTCGCGCCGCGCTCGTCGCGGATGAACCGCTTGAGGGTGTTGAGAGACATGGTCGACTCCTCGGCTTATTTTCAGACAATTTGATGCAACTGCATTTGGTTATGCACCAGAGTTCGAAATAGAAAATGAAGTCGCGAACGAAAGATTTAGCGAATAAGTCAGAACGTTGTTAAGCGTGGGCAACAGCTTGCGCGCCAGCACACGAACGCTCGCGTTCCTTCTCCCCGCTCTTGCATCCGAAATCGGGCTTGCCCGATTTCGGCATCAATAGCGGGCCGAAGTCGGGTAAACCCGACTTCGGCTGAGAGGGTTGGGGTGAGGGGTGCCGCTTGCTCCGAATTCGCGGATAGACCCCCTCACCCCCTAAAGGGGGGGAGGGAGCGCCAGCATCGTGCTCACCTCACATGCGAACGGCCACTCAATCCGGATAGTGCTTGAGCGGCTCGGCGACACCCGGCGGCATGGCGGTCCGCGTCGCGTTCATCACGATGGCGAGGAAATTGTAGTAGCCGACCACGCCGAGCAGGTCGATCACCCCCTGCTCGCCGAACTTTTCGACGGCGCGTCCGTAGGTGCGATCGCTTACCCGCTTTTCGCGCAAAATCTCCGTCGCCGTGTCGTAGGCGACCTCCTCGTCCTCGGCCATGCCGGCCGGGCGAAAACCTTGCGCGATCGCATCGGCGATCTCGGGCCGCAGGCCGGCCTTGAGCGCGAGCGGCTGGTGCGCGTGCCACTCGTAGCTCTGTGTCCATTCGCGCGCCGTGATCAGGATCACCATCTCGTTGAGGCGCGGCGGCAGCGTGCTCTTGAAGCGCAGATAGTCGCCCATCGCCTTGGCGCGCAGCATGACCTCGGGGCTGCGGATGAGCGGCACAAACGGCCCGCGCACCGCATAGCCGCGTCCTTCGGCAAAGGCATCGGCGGCCTTCTTCTGCGCCTCGGTGAGCTTGTCGGCGGGGATCGGCGGCATGCGGTCCTGGGCCAAGAGCGGCGACGCCGCGGCGCAGGCGATGATGGCCGCGACGAACGCGGAACGTAGCGTCAAGCTCAGCATGTTGTTTCCTCCCGGGGCGCCGCCCTGGTGCGGTCGCAGACGTAATCCTAGATTAGCGCGGATTTCCCGACGGGCGAATCGGCGGCCAGCCGCTCGAAATAGGTCGCGTCGCCCCGCTGTGCGCGTCGCACTCAGGACGATGGCGAGGAAATTGTAGTAGCCGGTCGGCATGGCGCCGACGCGGCGAGCCGTTCAAATCACCCCCAGCTCGGCCGGTTGCACCGACGCGAAGATCCGCTGCAGGCTCGCATCCTTGAGGCCGTACATGCGCCGAACCAGGCCGGCGAAGAGCGCACGGTAGTCGGTCAATACCGGATAGTCGCGATTCTGAAACAGCTTGGCCTGCTCGATCTTGACCTGATCGCCGACGATACGGCCGCCATTGATGCCGCCGCCCATCAGCCAATAGACGCTGCCGTGGCCGTGATCGGTTCCGCGGTTGCCGTTCTCGCGGAATGTGCGTCCGAATTCGGAGATCACCACGACGACGGTGTCGCGCCAGGCCGCCGGCCCGATCTCCTGGGAAAAACCGGCGAGCGCGCGGCCGAGCTCGCTGAGCCGGTCGGCCAGATAGCCGGTCGCGGCACCCTGATTGACGTGGGTGTCCCAGCCGCCGACGTCGACGAAGCCGAGATTGAACTGCTCGCGCATCAGCCAGCCGATGCGGCGGGCGGAGAGCTCGAAGCCGTGCGGCGACACCGCCCCGCGGTTTGCCGCCGTCATCTCCTCCGAGACCGAACGGTAGACCTCGTCGCGCACGCGAAAACCCTCCGACACGGAGGCGCCGAGGTCGCTGCGCGCATACATGCTCTTGATCAGGCCCGCCTGCCGATCGTCGACTCCCGGCCGGCTGATCCCGTTGATGCCGATATTCGGGATCTGCGTCTTGCCGCGAAAGACCAGCGGCAGCTGGTCCGTGAAGGCGATCGGCTTCACGCGGGTGAGCTCCGCCGCCAAGCGGCTCATGAAGCCGGAACGATAGTCGCGCGAGGCGCCGGTCGCCTGGCCAAGCTCGATCGTGTCCTGCGTCTCGAAATGGCTGCGGCTGAGATCGTCGCTCGGGCCGGCAAACGGCACGAACGCGATCTCGCGCTTCGCCCACAGCGGATAGATGCTGTCGCGCAACGCCGGATGCAGACCCCAGTCGCGATCGAGCGCCAGTGCGGCGTTGGGATTGCCGGCGTCGGGTCGCGCGATCGCCAGCGTCGGCCGCGACGCGTGGTAGAACTCGCTGGTCACCGGCACCACCACGTTGGCGGCGTCATAGGCCCCGCGCAGGAATACCACCAGGAGCCGCGCATCGGCAGCGGGCGCCGCCCATACGCGCCCCGCGATGGTGAGCGGACCGACGGCCGCAAGGGCTTTGAAGAGGTCGCGGCGATTCATGATCCGCCTCCGTTCTCGTGAACTACGCATTGCGCATGTCCTTATCGGCGAACCGGGGTCCACTTCGCCGGGACATGCGCTCGCCCTCAATGCATGAACTCCGGCGAGGACAGGAACAGCGCGTTCCAATCTTGCGGCGACACCGCCTGATCGAGCGCCGCCAGCGTGGTCGGGCTCAAGGTCTGCCGCAGTCGATCGAAGTAGAGCGAATTCTGAATGAGCGGGAAGGCCGGATGGTCCGCCGCATTCGGCACGTCCGGCTTGAACAGGCCGGCCGAGCCGGAGCCGATCTGGCGCGCGATCTCGAAGCGCAGCATCATCTGCCCGGGGCCGTTCCACGCGGCCGAGACCAGCGAGTAGCCGTCCGGCGTCTGGTGGTTGAACAGGCCTTCGGCGAGGCGATTGAGCCAGTTCTGGATCGGCAGCGTGTTGAGGATCACCTTGTCGTCATATGCGAGCCGCACCGCGGAAAGCACGTACTGCATCGGATCCTTGAACTTGGCGCCGGGCTTGAGCGACGCCGTGAACTCGGGCGCATGCACCATGGCGTCGAGCACCGCCGCGATATCGCCGTCGCTCTTCTGGAACGCCTGCGCCATCCGCTGCACCAGGGCGGCGGGCGGCGCATCGCCGACGAAATAGGTCGCGATCTGCCGGGCGAGATGCGTCGCGGTCGCCGGGTGCCGGCACAGCAGGTCGACCGCCTCGCCGACCTCGGCGAGCCCACGGCCCTTGATCGTGTGGCCAAGAAAGACCTTGTCGCCATAGTCGTGCCGCGCGGGATTGAACTCGAAGGCGCCCTCGCGCACCAGCTGCGGCTGCAACTCGGGCTTGAGCTTCGGGGCGACGGGATCGAGGTCGACGCCGACGCCGGTCAGGATCCTCGCCAGCGCCTCCACGTCGGCCTGCGTGTAGCCGGAGCCGACCCCCATGGTGTGCAGTTCCATGATCTCGCGGGCGTAGTTCTCGTTGAGGTGGCCGGCGGCATTGTCGGCATTGTCGAGATACCGCAGCATCGCCGGATGGCGCAGCGTCGCCATCACGAGATCGCGAAAATGACCGAGCGCGTGCGGCCTGATCGCGCTGTCGACATAGTCGCCGACCAGGACGCGCAGATTTGCCTTGTATTGATGAACGTTGAAATGATTGAACCAGAACCAGGTCATGCGCTCGCGCAACTGGTCGGGCGCGTAGAGCGCGCGCAGGATGGTGCGCGCGGCGGCCTGCTTGGCGCGCTCGCTCATGCCCTGCTGGAACGCCTGTTGCCCTACCCTGCGCAACTCCACGTCGGGAATTTGATTGGCGGTCCTGCCCTGCTTGTCGAAGGCGACCGCGAGGTCGAACGCATGCGTGTGAACGTCGGGCATCGCCTCGATCTGCGCGCGCGCGGCCGCAGGCAGCGTCGCGACCGGCGCCGGATGCAGTTGCTCCTGCAGCCAGCGCTCGGCGCCGACGCTCTGCAGATGCGCGGCGCTCGAGGCATTGACGCCCCAGGTGAGCCGGTCGACGAGGATCAGATCGCGCGGCGTGATGTCGGCGGCCTCGACGCGCACCGCAAGCACGAGTGCCGAGCCGACCAGAAGGGAGATCACGCTGGCGTGCCGGGCCATCGATCGGTTCCCGCTCTTTCTTACCCGAGCTGCGCTTGCAGGCCCTCGCCGGCGCGCATTGATCGCGCCGACCGGTCTGCCGCGCTCGCCGTCGCCGAGCACGCACCTATGACAGCAGACCGGCCCTGAACGCCGCCTGAACAGAGATGGCAAAAAATGTGGCGATTTCCCGGACTGCCGCATCGATCTGGCGCCCGACCTGCCGGTTTGAGGCCGGGGGCCTGCAAGGGCCGGCGAGACGTAGGAAAACGACCCGCAGGTGCCCCGGGATTATCTCAGGATGATGCCGAGACCGCCGTCCGGGCGCGCTAGAATGGCGCGTCGCGGCCCGAGTCGCGGCGCGGGATCACATTCACGAGCAGCCAACGTTGCGCCCGAACACGTCAGCGAGACCACAGCCATCAGCCGTCGTCGACGTGCTGGTGCCGGTCGCGCTCGACCAGAGCTATTCGTACCGGGTGCCGGCCGGGCTCGAGCTCAAGCCGGGCGATCTCGTCAGCGTGCCGCTCGGCAGCCGCGCGACGACCGGCGTGGTGTGGGCGGAAAATGTCGAGGTGCGGCCGGGGCTGCACAATCGGCTCAAAGACGTCGCCGAGAAGCTCGACCTGCCGCCGCTCCGGCCGGAGCTGCGCCAGTTCGTCGACTGGGTCGCGGGCTACACGCTCTCATCGCGCGGCATGGTGCTGCGCATGGCGCTGCGCATGGGCGAGCATCTCGGCCCCGAGCGCGTGCGCATCGGCGTGCGGCTCGCCGGGCCGTCGCCACAACGCATGACGCCCGCGCGCGCGCGCGTGCTCAGCCTGCTGGCGGACGGCCTCACGCGCGCGAAGGGCGAGGCGGCGCGGCAGGCGGGCGTATCGCCGGGCGTGATCGACGGGCTCGTCGACGAGGGCGTGCTCGAGACCCTGGCGCTGCCGCCGGAGCCGGTGGCACGGCCGCCTGATCCTGCCCACCTCGTGCCGGAGCTCACCGAGGCGCAGCGCACCGCCGCGGATCTGTTGCGCGCGAGCGTCGAGACCGGCGGCTTCGGCGTGAGCCTGCTCGACGGCGTGACCGGCTCGGGCAAGACGGAGGTCTATTTCGAGGCGGTCGCGACCGCGATTCGCAAGGGCAGGCAGAGCCTGATCCTGATGCCGGAGATCGCGCTGACCGGGCAGTTCCTCGACCGCTTCGCCGAACGCTTCGGCGTGCGCCCGGCCGAATGGCATTCGGAGGTGCCGCCGCGCCGGCGCGCCCGCACCTGGGCGGCGGTCGCCGAGAACGAGGTCGCCGTGGTCGCGGGCGCGCGCTCGGCGCTGTTTCTGCCCTTCGCGGATCTCGGTCTCATCATCGTCGACGAGGAGCACGACGCCGCCTACAAGCAGGAAGACGGCGTGCACTACCACGCGCGCGACATGGCGGTGGTGCGCGCCAGAAGCAATGGGATTCACATCGTGCTCGCGTCGGCGACGCCTTCGGTCGAGACCGAGGTGAACGCGCGGCGCGGCCGCTATCGGCGCCTGAGCCTGCCGGAACGGTTCGGCGGCCAGCATCTGCCGTCGATCGAGCCGATCGATCTCACCCGCGAAGGCCCCTCGCGCGGACGCTTCATCGCGCCGCGGCTCGCCGAAGCGGTGAAGATCGCGCTCGAGCGCAAGGAGCAGGCGCTGCTGTTTCTCAACCGGCGCGGCTATGCGCCGCTGACGCTCTGTCGCGCCTGCGGTTTTCGCTTTTGCTGCCCGCAATGCGACGCATGGCTGGTCGACCATCGCTTCCGCCGCCAGCTCGTCTGCCACCACTGCGGCCTCGCCATGCTGCATCCGCCCGCCTGCCCGAAATGCCAGGC
>DATBZM010000354.1:0-17894 GCA_036513175.1 Xanthobacteraceae bacterium
GAATTTGGTCGGGAAGATGCGGATGCAGCCGTAGTCCAGCAGGTTGATGCCGGCCGGCGCGCCGTCCTCGGCAAAGACCGTGTAGTTGCCGAGGTGCGGGTCGCCGTGGATGACGCCGTGGCGGCTGAATGGGTGCCACCACGCCTTGAACATCGCGACCGCGACGCGATTGCGCGCCTCGAGCGGATGCTGCTTGAAAGCAAGAAGCTTCTGCCCCTCCAGCCAGTCGAGGGTGAGCAGGCGGCGAGTCGAGAGCTCGGGGTGGACGTGCGGCACGCGCACCTCGGGCGTCTTCGCCAGCATCTCGCGGTAGAGCGCGACGTTCTTCGCCTCGTGCTCGTAGTCGAGCTCCTCGCGCATGCGTGCGGCGATCTCCTTGCCGATCTCGCTCGTGTCGATCGCCGGGTCCATGCGGCGGTGGATCGCGAAGATCCAGTCGAGCTGGCGCAGATCGGCGGCGACGGCGGACTGCATGTCGGGGTATTGCAGCTTGCAGGCCAGCTCCGCGCCGTCGTGCGAATGCGCGCGATGCACCTGGCCGAGCGAAGCGGCGGCCGCCGGCGCGTGCTCGAAGCTCGCGAACTTGCCCTGCCAGTCGATCCCAAGCTCCGCCGTCATCCGCCGTTTGACGAAAGCCCAGCCCATCGGCGGGGCATCGCTCTGCAGCTTGGTGAGCTCGGCGGCGTATTCGGGCGGCAGCGCATCCGGGATGGTCGCCATCATCTGGGCGACCTTCATGATCGGACCTTTCAGGCCGCCGAGCGCGGCCGCAAGCTCGATCGCATTCTTCCCGCGGTCGAGACCCATGCCGAAGAAGCGCGTCGCTGCGATCTTCGCGGCCACACCTCCGACGTTCGCGCCGACGCGCGCATAGCGCGCCGCGCGGGCGGAGAAACGGTTCTTTTCGCGATCAGCCATGCGCGGGTTGCCGTGCGAGTTCACCCCAACACATAGGACGTGCGCGGGCGATCGCCAATGCCACATCTGCGGGGCAAGTTAACGGTTGAGGTCGCAAGTCGTTCATATATCACTCACGCGCCGTATTAGTGCGCGCACCACCCGACGGTATTGGACCGAGCCCGATGACCGAAATTCCCGCCGAACGGCGAAATCGTCTGCATCGCATCCTCACGCGCATCGCCTGGATCGCCTGGGGTTTCGGCATGATCGTGACCGCGCTCGGCTTCACGGCGGCGTGGATCCCCGCTTGCGACCTGATCAACGAGGCGCGCCCGCTCAACGCACTTGCCGCAGTTGTCCTGCTCATCATTGCGGCAACGTTGCGCGAACAGCCGCTCATCCGGCCGACCGTATCGCTCGCGCTGCTGCAGGTCGGCCTCCTGCTGCTGCCATGGGCGCGCGCGGCCGACAACGCGCCCAACGCGCCGCCCGCGCTCCGCCTCGTCACGTTCGACCTCGGCACCGACAATTCGCGCTTCGACGACATCGCCGATTTCATTCTCGGCGCGCACGCCGACATCGTGCTGCTGCAGCAGGTGAGCTGCAGCGCCGCCGAGCGGCTGATCCCCAAGCTGCGTCCGGCGTTCGCGAATGCCCTCGTCGCGGCGACGAGTTGCGCCGGCCAGGCGCTGATGTCGAAGCGGCCGTGGATCGCCGGCGGCGAGGTCACCACGAAAACAAGCCAGCCGCTCATGGTGTGGGCGCGCCAGCAGTGGGGCAATCACGTCTTCACGCTGACGGGCGTGCACCTGTCGGGGCCTCTCGCGCCGAACGAGCAGGCGGGCGACATCGCGCGCCTGCAGGCCCACCTGGCGAGCCAGGGCTCGGCGCACATCGTCGCAGGCGATTTCAATCTCACGCCGTTCGCCTGGAAGTTCGCCCAGTTGCAGAACGTCGGCCTCGGCCAATTCGCGACCTATCTTGCGACCTATGCGCCGACCTGGCCCGCGCCTTGGCCGCGGCCGGTGTTGATGACCGACAACGTGCTGTCGACGGAGGGCATTGCGCGCGTGAGCGTCACGATCGGCCCGCCGCTCGGCTCCGATCATCGGCCGCTGATTGCGGACATCGCATTCGAGAAGTAGCGGCGAGCGTCACGATTTCGGCAGGTTGTCGGCGATCCAACGCGCGAGACTTTGCTCGGAGATTTCGCCGGCCGCGAGCGCGAGAATGATCTTCGTCGCTTGCGCCTGATCGGGCGCAAATCGAATGCCATTCTTGCGCAAGAATACCATCATGCTCATGAAGGCGATCCGTTTGTTGCCGTCGACGAATGCATGATCTTTCGCAGGACCGAATGCGTAGGCAGCGGCAAGCTCGGTCAACCCGGCCTGCTCATATCGCCATTTGTTGACGGGCCGAGCGAGGGCTGATTGGAGCATGCCTTGGTCGCGCAGACCCGGCGCTCCGCCGAAGCGGCGCAACTGACGGCTGTGGATCGCGACTGCTTGATCATAGGTGATCCAGGCGGGATCAGTGGCCTCGCTCATTTGGCGAGGACAGCGAGCGTATCGCGATAGTCGTCCATGATCTCGTCGGCGATCTGCATCGTCTTCTCGAAATCAGGATCGTATGGCAGCAGTTGCAGGCCGCCCCCGGCCAGCTCGGTCACATGCAGTTCCTGGCCGCGCTTGAGATCAAGGCGCTGCATCAGTTCCTTCGGCAGGATCAGTCCTTCGGAGTTGCCGATTTTCTTGATCTCGAGTTTCATTGGGCGCACCTTAGCAATTGGCGTTATACAAATTGTATAACATCGTTGTACAATATGCACAACGCCAGATTTCATGAATAAAAACAATAAATTACGACTCGTCACAATCGCTCACTGGGCCGAGCGGGCGTCCCATTCGCAAACGACATAGTGTAGCGGGACGCGGACACGCAGGCTTAACAGCACATTAAGCGCGATCGGCGAGACTGACCCAATGCGAGACAGTGGTAGCGTATGGAGTAGCCCATGGCGGAGCGGGTGCTGATCGTCGACGACGACCCGGTCGCGCGCCGCCTGGTCGAGAACATCGTCAGCCGTTCCGGCTACGAGGCCGTGACCGCCGAAGGCGGCGACCTCGCGCTCGCGATCCTGACCGGCGGCAAGACGCGGATCGACTGCGTCGTGCTCGACCTCGTGATGCCCGATCTCGACGGGCTCGGCGTTCTCGCCAGGATGCGCGAGGCCGGGATCGACGTGCCGGTGATCGTGCAGACCGCCCATGGCGGCATCGACAACGTGGTCTCGGCGATGCGCGCCGGCGCGGTCGACTTCGTGGTCAAGCCGGTCGGCGCCGAGCGCCTGCAGGTGTCGCTGCGCAACGCGCTGGCGACGCGCGCGCTCGAAGGCGAGCTCAACCGCATCAAGCGCAGCCGCGCCGGGACGCTCACGTTCAAGGACATCGTCACCCACAGCGTGCGCATGCTCGCCGTGCTGCGCACCGCCGAGAAGGCGGCCGCATCCTCGATCGCGGTGCTGATCGAAGGCGAATCGGGCGTCGGCAAGGAGCTGATCGCACGCGCGATCCACGGCTCGGGCGAGCGGCGCGCCAAACCGTTCGTTGCCGTCAATTGCGGCGCGATCCCGGAAAATCTCGTCGAGTCGGTCCTGTTCGGGCACGAAAAGGGCGCGTTCACGGGCGCGGCCGAACGCCACGCCGGCAAGTTCGTCGAGGCCTCGGGCGGCACCCTGTTTCTGGATGAGATCGGGGAACTGCCGCTCGGCGCGCAGGTCAAGCTGTTGCGCGCGCTGCAGGAGGGCGAAATCGATCCGGTCGGCGCGAAGAAGCCGGTCAGGGTGGATGTGCGGATCATCTCGGCGACCAACCGCGACCTGATCGCCGAGGTGCGGGCAGGACGCTTCCGCGAGGACCTTTACTATCGCCTGTGCGTATTTCCGATATCCGTGCCGCCGCTGCGCGAGCGCGCCGAGGACATCCCGCATCTCGTGCGCCATTTCCTGCTGCGCTTTTCCGCCGAGGAGGGCAAGCGCGTGCGCGGCGTGAGCGCGCAGGCGCTCGCCATGCTGATGGGCTTTTCCTGGCCCGGCAATGTGCGCCAGCTCGAGAATGCGATCTTCCGCGCCGTCGTGCTGGTCGAAGCGGACGAGATCGGCATCGACGAGTTCCCGCAGATCGCGGCGCTCAATGCAGACGTCAGCGATACGCCGCTCGTCCCGCGGCTCGATGTGGATGTGCGCACCGAGCGGCCGAGCGGCGGACTGCCGCCGCTCGGCCTCGACACAGTCGCGTCGCTTGCCGCGCAACCGAGCGTTTCACCCGGCACCACCCTGCCCCTGCTCGACGCTGCCGGCGACGTCTTGCCGCTGGAGGCCGTCGAGGCCGCGGCGATCCGCTTTGCCATTGGCCATTACCGCGGGCAGATGTCCGAGGTTGCCCGCAAATTGCGCATCGGCCGCTCGACCCTCTACCGCAAGATCGAACACCTCGGACTCGCCCCCGGAGCGGGAAAGGCCGACGTGGCGGGACGGTGACACACCGAGAAAAATACGTGAAACGTGGCGAATATAATGTTCCGGACCGCCATGCGTGGGCTACATTGCGCCTTCTTGTGGTAATACCTACGCGCCGTCCTCGATGACTAGGATCTGATTGTCGCGACCGTTGTCGCAAGGTTGGAAGGGAATTTGTCGATGCGCGGACTTCGTCTCGGGCTTCTCCTCGCCGGTACGGCCGTTGCCGTGGTTTTTGCGGCACGCAGCGTACCGGTGTACGCGGCGACCCCCGGCGACAAGGCGGTGGAGACGCTCGTGCCGGTGCCCGATACCGCACCCGTCCCGCCGCCGACCGCACGCGACGTCGCGTCCCCGCCTACCGCACCTGCGGCGGCACCTGCCGCTCCCGCGACGCCCGCCGAGCAGCCGGCCGCGGCAGCACCCACTGCGGCGCCCGCGGCAACTGCCGCGCCGGCCCAACAGCCGGCGGCCGCTCAGCCCGCGGCGGCGCCTGCCGTCGCTTCGATCGACCAGCAAGTCGCCGACAAGCTGCGCGAAATCCTGCCCGGCAAGGCTGACCACATCATCGAGCACAAGAGCCAGGCGGCGGTCGACGCCTTCTACGCGGCGCGCAACTATGCGCCGCTGTTTTTCGATCACGGCAATGCCGATCAGCGCGCCAAGGCGGTGGCCGACTTTCTCGCCCAGGTGGATGCCGACGGTCTCGATCCGGCTGACTATCCGCTGCCCGCGGTCAAACCCGATGCCGACGCAACAGCGCTCGCCGATGCCGAGCTCAGGTATGCGCAGACCGTGCTCACGTATGCGCGGCACGCGCAGGTCGGCCGCGTCCATTTCTCCCGCATCAGCCCGGACATTTCCTACAACCTGGTGTCGCCGGAGCCGGCCGACGTGCTCGGCGGCCTCGTCGACACCAACGACATTGCGGGCGCGCTCGAGCGCTTCGAGCCGCCGCACGCGGGCTACAAGGCGCTCAAGGCCAAGCTCGCCGAGATCCGCGCCGCCAAGAACGCCCCGGCGGGGCCGCGCATCGGATCCGGCCCGATCCTCAAGCTCACCAAGACCCCGATGAAGGATCCGCGCGTGCCGCTCGTGCGCGAGCGGCTCGGCGTCGAAGGGGACAGCGCGGACGCGGCCTACGACAAGCCGCTCGCCGAGGCGGTGAAGAAATTCCAGGACGACCACCATCTGGCGGCGAGCGGCCAGCTCAACGCCGCAACCATCGAGGCGATCAACGGTCCCAAGCACGATCGCGACGCCGACATCATCATCGCCAACATGGAGCGCTGGCGCTGGCTGCCACGCGATCTCGGCAACGCCTACGTGATGGTCAATATCCCGAACTACACCCTCAAGGTCGTCAAGGATGGCGCGATGGTGTGGACGACCAGGATCGTCTCCGGCGCGCCGGGCAACAAGGCGACGCCACTGCTCACCGAGACGATGAAATACATCACCGTCAATCCGACCTGGAATGTGCCGCCCTCGATCATCAACAACGAATATCTGCCGGCGCTGCAGCAGGATCCGACGGTGCTCGAGCGCATGGGCCTCAAGATGGAGACCAATCGCGACGGCACCGTGCACATCTTCCAGCCGCCCGGCGCCGCCAACGCGCTCGGCCGCATCCGCTTCAACTTCCCCAACAAGTTCCTGGTCTATCAGCACGACACGCCGGACAAGTACCTGTTCTCGCGCGCCGTGCGCGACTACAGCCACGGCTGCATGCGGGTGCAGGATCCCGATAAATATGCCGAGGTGCTCCTGTCGATCACCAACCCGGGCGAAGGCTACTCGGTCGACCGCATCCGCAAGATGTACGGAACGGGCGAGATCGACATCCACATGAAGACCCCGATCCCGGTCCACATCACCTATCAGACTGCCTTCGTGGACGACGACGGCAAGCTGCAATTGCGCGACGACATCTACGGCCGCGACGCGAAGTACTTCGCGATCATGAAGAGCGAGGAGCACAAGGTCGCCGACGTCGCGATCGAGACGCACAACGCGACCCTCGTGCGTGCGCCCAAGGCGCCGGCCAACGCGACCTACGCGAATGGCAGCGGCGGCGGCCTGTTTGGCTGGTTGTTCGGCGGAAACGAGTCTCCTCCGCGCCCGCCGCAGGCGCGCCATCAGCAGACCTATCGGCAATGACGGGCAGGCCGGCGCGAGATTCGGGCCGGCCGCCCCTTACCGCTGATCAGCCTAAGTCGCTTGCCGATCAAGCATTTTATCCGTCACGTTAACCATGCGGTCGCCCCCATTGCGGGCCGCAGCACGTTTTTGCCATACTTGCCCGGTAGTTACCGTCTGGAGGGGGACGGGGGCGCTAATCTCGCGTTAACCGATCCCAGTAAGACTCTGTTAGTCATGCGCGACGCAGTGGGGCGCCGCGCAACTTACTGTTGGGCGTCGTCTGCATGCGAGATGGCAAGTGCCGATAGGTGCTGCGCGTCAGGCATTGACCTGCGTCGGCGCGCGGCGTGCGGGGCAAGCGATCGGCCTCGCATCGCTGGCGTTGTTGCTGGCCAGTCAGAATTTGCAATCCGCTGCCGCCGATGGCGACACGCGCACGATTTCGTTTCACCACATCCATACCGGCGAGGACCTGACGGTCACCTACATGCGCGACGGGCATTATGACCCGGACGCGCTCAAGCAGATCGATCACGAGCTGCGTGATTGGCGGCGCAACGAAGAGATCCGCATCGATCCGCGGCTGATCGATGTCGTGTGGAGAGCCTACCGCGAAGTGGGCGGCAAGGGCCCGATCCAGGTGGTGTGCGGCTATCGCTCGCCCGCGACCAACGCGATGCTGCGCCGGCGCAGCCGCGGCGTCGCCCAGTTCAGCCAGCACATGCTCGGCCGCGCCATGGATTTCTTCATTCCGGGCGTGCCGCTCGAGACCCTGCGTGAAGCGGGCCTGCGCATGCAGCGCGGCGGCGTCGGCTATTACCCGACCTCCGGCTCGCCGTTCGTGCACATGGACGTCGGCAATGTGCGTCACTGGCCGCGCATGACGCGCGAGCAGCTCGTGCGCGTCTTCCCGGACGGTCGCACCGTGCACGTCCCGTCCGACGGCCATCCGCTGCCCGGCTATGCGCTCGCGCTCGCCGATATCCAGAAGCGCAAATCAAGCGAGCCGTCGGAAATGTCGCTCGAGGCTGCGCGCACGGCCGGCATCGACGTCCCGGCGCAACCAAAGCGCAACCTGTTCGCGGCGCTGTTCACCTCGAAAGACGAGGATGAGGACAACGATACGGCGGCGCAACCGGTGAGCCAGCCCGCGCCGACCACCGCACCGATCGACGCAAAGGCGGCGGACAAGAGCGTCGTGCCGGCTCGGCTGCCGGTCGCCCGGCCGACGGCACGTATCGCCAAGCTTGCGACGACGAAAGCCCAGACCTTCGATCTCGCGTCGGCCGAGAGCCGCCCGGCCGAGCTGAGCGGAACGGCGACGCGCAGCGGGAATGCGAGCGAATCGGCCAACGATCTGGTCGCACGCCGCGGCCTCTGGGCGTCGGTCGCGACCGCGCCGCCGGCGCCGACCTTGCCGGCAAGGCAGCCGGTGCAGGTCGCGGCGGCGGCGCCTGCCCCCGCACCCGGCGATCGGCGCCCGAACGACACGACAGGCGCCGTGCAAGCGCCGTGGCCGGTCCAGGTCGCCGATGCGGCCGACCGGGTCCCGACCGACCTCGCGCTCGCTTACGCGGCCCAGGCGAAGGTCGCGCCGCAAGCCCCGGTCACGCGCGGGCTGCGGGTCGCCAACGCGCTCCCCCACACCGCGGCAACGATCCCGCAGGCGAGCGTCGTGTCGGCCGCCAAACCGACGCCGCAGATCTCGGCCACGGCGCCGGCGCCCAAGCCCGGGACGCCGTTCGAGGAAATCTGGCTGCGTGCGCTGGTGCTGGCGCCCAACCTGCAGGAATTCATGACCGCGATGGCGCTCGGTCCGCCCGACATGCGCGAGCTGGTGCCTTTGATGGCGAAGCCGGATTCCATCGTCGCGATCAAGTTCGGCGACGATCCGAACCAGGGCATGGCCACCGACCACTTCAGCGGCAGCGCCGTGGTGTTCATCAATACCACCGCTTTCGTCAAGCGCACCGCCGCGCTGCAGTGAGCGGCGGCGCCGGCCGCGCGGAGCGCAGCCGAATTTCCCGAGGAATTGGGATGTGCCCGGGATTGATTGCCCGGCGCATGTCCTTGTCGGCGAACCGGCGTCCACCCCGGGTCAAGTCCCGGGCAGGCTTTCGCAGCGACATGCGCGCTCAGATCATTCCCAGCGCGTGCATGTAGGTCTCGAGCACCGCCTCGTATTCCATCCGCTCGTCCTTGTCCTGCTTGCGCAGGCGCACGACCGCGCGCATCGCCTTCACGTCGTAACCGGTGCCCTTCGCCTCGGCATAGACGTCGCGGATGTCGTCGGAGAGCGCCTTCTTCTCCTCCTCGAGCCGCTCGATGCGCTCGACGAAGGCCTTGAGCTGATCCTTGGCGAAACGCGTCGCGGTGTTCGCGGTCTCGGCGGCGGTCGCAGTGGCGGTGGCCATGGGAACTCCTCGCATCGGCAACATTGCCCCCATGGTTTCGGGGGCGATCGGTGCAAGGTCAAGGCGCGCAGCGCGTCATCCACATATTACATGCAAACACTGTCGTGCCTTGACGCGCGGCGACTCAGTGCTTGTGCGCGGCCTTGTCGAACGCGGCCTTCTGCTCGGTACTGGTTTCCTGCTGGTACTTCGCCTTCCATTCGTCATACGGCATGCCGTAAACCGCCTCGCGGCTCGCATCCTTGCCGAGCGGAACACCCGTCTTGTCGGCCTCCTCCTTCATCCAGTTGGACAGGCAGTTGCGGCAGAAGCCGGCGAGATTCATCAGATCGATGTTCTGCACGTCGATGCGCGTGCGCAAATGCTCGACCAGCCGGCGGAAAACCGCGGCTTCGAGCTCGGTGCGCGTCTTGTCGTCGAGGGCCATGACGGATCTCCAATGGGAGACTGAACATAGGCGCGCGCCATCGGCCTTTCCAGGGCGCGTTCGGGTGGCGGCACGCAGAGCGGGTGGCTTCGCGGCGCGCTTCGCGATATCAATCGCGCCTACATGAATGTTCGTCCGTTCCTCGAAGAGCTTTTCCGCACGGCAGTCGCGGCTGCGCATCCCGCGACCTGCCTTGCGCCGTATCTGCCGGCGCCGCCGCGCGGCGGACGCCTCGTCATGCTTGCTGCCGGCAAGGCGGCCGGCTCGATGACCGAGGTGGCGGAACGCCACTATCTCGACGACCTCGAGGTGCCGCAGCGCGAGCTGGCCGGGCTTGCGGTCACGCGCCATGGCTATGGACGGCCGACGCGGGTGATCCCCGTGATCGAGGCGGGTCATCCGGTGCCCGACCAGGCGAGCCTCGACGGCGCCGAGCGGGCCCTCGCGCTGGCTGACGGCGCGCGCGAGGGTGACCTCGTGCTGGTGCTGATGTCGGGCGGCGCATCGGCCAATTGGATCGCGCCTGTTGCCGGCCTCACGCTCGCCGAGAAGCAGGCGGTGACGCGCGCGCTGCTCAAGTCCGGCGCCGCGATCGGCGAGATGAACACGGTGCGCAAGCATCTTTCCCGCATCAAGGGCGGGCGGCTTGCCGCGCATGCGCATCCGGCGCGCGTCGTGACGCTCGCAATCTCCGACGTGCCGGGCGACGATCCGGCAGTGATCGGCTCGGGCCCGACGGTGCCGGATCCGACGACGCTCGCCGATGCGCGCGCCGTCGCGGCGCACCGCCGGCTCGAGCTGCCGGCCGCCGCCGTGCGCGCGCTCGCCGATCCGGCCAACGAAAGCCCGAAGCCCGGCGACCCGGTGTTTGCGCGCACCGAGTACCGCCTGGTGGCGCGGCCCGCCGACGCCTTTGGCGCCGTCGCCGCCAAGGTCGCGGCCGCCGGCTACGAGGCGATCTTCCTCGGCGACCGCGTCGAGGGCGAGGCGCGCGAGGTTGCGGCGGCGCATGCGCGGCTTGCGCGCGAGGTGCAGGCCGCCGGCCGGCGCGCCGTCATCCTGTCGGGCGGCGAGCTGACCGTGACGCTGCGGGGAAGCGGCAGCGGCGGCCCGAATCAGGAATACGCCCTTGCGCTCGCGGCCGCGCTCGCCGGGGCGCCGGGCATCGCGGCGCTCGCCGGCGACACCGACGGCACCGACGGCGGGCGCGGCGCGGCCGACGACCCGGCCGGCGCGCTGATCGATGAGACCACCGCGGCGCGAGCGGCAAAACGCGGCCTCGATCCTGCCGCCTTTCTCGCCGACAACGATTCGACGGGGTTCTTCGCGCGCCTTGGCGACCTGCTGACGCCGGGGCCGACCGCTACCAACGTCAATGATTTCCGCGCCATCGTCGTTGACAGACCGTGATTCCTTCCGACAATCGCATCCGCCGGGCATGACGCAGCAACGAACCATCGGGACCTGGTGGCGCGTCGCGCAACGTATTTGCGCGCTCGCGGCGCTGCTCTGCGTGCTTGCGCTCGCGCAAACGCGGCCGGCCTTTGCCGACTTCCGCGTCTGCAACAACACCACGAGCCGCGTCGGCGTCGCAATCGGCTACAAGGACAAGGACGGCTGGGCGACCGAAGGCTGGTGGAACCTGCCTGGGCACAGCGGGTGCGAGGTCGTCCTGCGCGGAACACTCGGTTCACGCTATTATTATATTTACGCGGTCGATTACGATCGCGGCGGCGAATGGTCGGGGCAAGCCCTCATGTGCACGCGCGACAAGGAATTCCTCATCCGCGAGACGCATGACTGCCTGGCGCACGGCTATGATCGTACCGGGTTCTTCGAGGTCGATACCGGCGATCAGGCGGACTGGACCGTGCAACTCACCGAGACGGGCGAAACCAAGGCAGGACCGAACACGCCCGCCATGCAGGCGCCGTTGCCCGGCCGCCAGGGACCGGCGCAGCCGCATTTCCCGGCGCCCACGGCGGCGCCGCAATGAGACGACAGCGCCGCAGCAAGATCGTCGCCACGCTCGGCCCGGCATCCTCGGAGCCGGCGCAGATCGCCCAGCTGTTCGAGGCGGGCGCCGACGTGTTTCGCATCAACATGAGCCACACGCCACCCGATCGCATGCGCGCGCTGGTGCGCGCGATCCGCAAGATCGAGCTGGATCAGGGCCGGCCGATCGCCATCCTGGTCGATCTGCAGGGCCCGAAGCTGCGCATCGGCGCGTTCGCGTCCGAGGCGGTGACGCTCGTCAAGGGCGCGCGCTTCACCCTCGACGCCGATCCGGCGCCGGGTAACGGCGATCGCGTGCACCTGCCGCATCCAGAAATCCTTGCCGCGCTCGAGCCCGGCCACACGCTGCTGCTCGACGACGGCAAGATCAGGCTCACGGCGATCGAGACCTCGCGCGAACGCGCCGTCACCCGCGTCGAGGTCGGCGGCAAGCTCACGGCGCGCAAGGGCGTGAGCTTGCCCGACACGACGATCGCGGCCTCGGCGCTGACCGCGAAGGACCGCACCGATCTCGAAGCGGCGCTCGATGCCGGCATCGACTGGGTCGGCCTCTCGTTCATCCAGCGGCCCGAGGACATCGCCGAGGCGAAGAAGATCGCGCGCGGCCGCGCCGCCGTGATGGCAAAGATCGAGAAGCCGCAGGCCGTGGCGCGGCTCGGCGAGATCCTCGACGTCACCGATGCGCTGATGGTCGCGCGCGGCGATCTCGGCGTCGAGATGCCGCTGGAAAAAGTGCCGGGTGTGCAGAAGCAGATGACGCGCGCCGCGCGCGCCTCCGGCAAGCCGGTGGTGGTCGCGACCCAGATGCTCGAGTCGATGATCACGAGCCCGGTGCCGACGCGCGCCGAGGTCTCCGACGTCGCGACCGCGATCTTCGAGGGCGCTGATGCCGTGATGCTGTCGGCCGAATCGGCCGCCGGGCAGTTTCCGGTCGAGGCGGTCACCACGATGAACCGCATCGCCGAGGAGGTCGAGAGCGATCCGACCTACCGCGCGATCATCCACGCCCAGCGCACCGATCCGGAGGCGACCGGCGCCGACGCGATCGCCGCCGCCGCGCGGCAGATCGCCGAGACCCTCGATCTCTCCGCCATCGTGTGCTGGACCTCCTCGGGCGCGACCGCGTTGCGCGTCGCGCGCGAGCGGCCCGCGCCCGCGATCGTCGCGATCTCGCCCAACGTGGCGACCGGCCGCCGCCTCGCCGCGGTGTGGGGCGTGCATTGCGTGGTCGCCGAGGACGCGCACGACCAGGATGACATGATCGACCGCGCCTGCCGCATCGCGTTTCGCGAAGGCTTTGCCAAGGCGGGCGAGCGCGTCATCATCGTCGCCGGCGTGCCGCTCGGCACGCCCGGCGCGACCAACATGGTGCGCATCGCCTATGTGGGGCAGGACGCGGCGCTGGACTAGCGAATGGCGAGTAGCGAATGGCGAATGGGGAGGGGGAATCCACTCGCTATTCGCTACTCGCCATTCGCGCCCTCCAGCTCATCTATCGCGGCGACGATTTCCCGCGCCGCGGCGTGTTGCGGCATGTGCCCGATGCCTTTCAGCACGATCAGCCTGGCGCGCGGAATGAGCGCGGCGGCGGCGCGCGCGTGGATGCTCAATGAGACGACGGTGTCGCGATCGCCGCTGATGATCACGGTCGGCGCCGTGATCGCGCGATAGCGCGGCACCTGCGCGGTGACGAACGCCTTGAGCACCGCAAGGTCGTGCGCATTGGCCATGAACTCGGCCGGCCGCAGGACCAGCCGGCTGGCGGTGCGGCGCACATAGTCGGGCGGCGGTCGTTGCGGCGCGAACACGTTGGCGATCGCGTTGCCGATCAGGAGCGATCCGAGCGGCAGCGCCAGCGCATGCACGAACAGCGGCCCGATCACCGGCGTGACGGCGAGCGCGTTGTACCAGAAGATGCTGCCCGGCCACGGATGGGTCACGGGCGCGAGCAGAACGAGGCCGGCGACGCGTTCGGGAAAATCGAGCGCCAGGGCGGCGGCAAGCGCGCCGGCCCAGGAATGACCGAGAACGATCGCCTGCTCGACGCCAAGCGCGGTGAGCGCTTGCGCGACCAGCGCCGCTTGGCGGCCGGGCGAAGCGTCGGCCGCTCCACCGGGACGATCGCTGAAGCCATGACCGGGACGATCGATCAGGATGACGTGCCGCCGCGCCGCCAGCGCGTGGCCGAGCGTGAGACGCTGGTCCTCGAGATTGCCGCTCGCGCCATGCAGCAGCACGATCGGCGGGCCGGCGACCGGCTGTGTCGGCATCAGCTCGACGACATGCAGCCGGCCACCCACAACCGGCACGAAGCGGCCGGCGGGACGGTAAGCGCGTTCGAGGCAGGCGACGCCGAGCGTCGTGATCAGGGCGCCGATGCCGAAAATTGCGATGATGACGAGCGCCGGGATGAAGAGCATGAATGATGCCGGCCCCGCGCGCGGACGTGGCGGCTATTGTGTCACGTGATCAGATATCCTGGCCCTCGACCTTGACGGCCAGGGTCTTCACCTTGTCGCCGACGCCCTCCAGGTGCGGATCGATCGCGAGGGCCTGCCGGAACGCGATGAGCGCGGCCTTCTCGTCGCCCATGTCCTGCATGATGGCGCCGAGCCCGGTGAGCGCGCCGAAGTGCCGGGGCTCGAGGGTGAGCACCTTGGCGAGGTCGGCGAGCGCGTCAGGGTAGTCCTTCTTGAGGAAGAATATGGTGGCGCGCCGATTCCATGCTTCCACGTAGTTGGGCTTGAGCTCGATGATGGCATCGAGCAGGCGAACGGCGAGGTCGAATTTCTCGGCATCGACCGCCGCCTTGACCCGCGTCATCAGCAGGTTGCAGGTGTCGCTGCCGGAGGCGAGCCAGATCGCCCAGATGCGGTCCTCGACGTTCTTGGCGCTCGCCGCATCGGGTGCGACCTTGAGGGCGCCGAACAGGAAGTCGAGATTGTGGTAGCGGTCGCGCTTGAGCTTGGGCAGATTGGCCGGCGGCTGGACCACGTCCTGCTGGCCCGGCTTGTCGAGCGGCGACTGCGTCGGTGCTTGCGTCGGTGCTTGGGCAAGCGCGTTCCCGGCGACGAGAACGGCGGCGAGGGCACCGGCGAGCGCGAACGAAAAGCGACTCATGCGAGACAGTCTAGGGCCAGACGCGCCGGCCGCAAAGCCGCCTGCGCATCAAAGCCGCGTGAGGCCGATGCGCTTGCCGGACGCAAGGGAAGCAACGCTCGGCCAGCGCTCAGCCTTGGCGCGCCTTGAAGCGGCGCTGCGTCTTGTTGATGACGTAGACGCGGCCCTTGCGGCGGACGATGCGGTTGTCGCGATGGCGGCCGCGCAGCGATTTCAGCGAATTGCGGACTTTCATGGGAACCTCGGCCCGCGCGGCGCGCGCGGCAATGTTTGGCAAAAAGTTGCGCGGACCATAAGGGCGCGACGGGTCCGCGTCAACGGTTGCGCGCCGGTGCACTAAAGACCAATTTTTCGTTATAAATCAACGCAATGCATCTTAAGCCGACGGCGCGAGATCGACCCGCACGATATCGATATTGCCGCGCAGCGGGGGAAAGCGGGTCAGCACGGCCGGATCGTGACCCGGGATGATATGGGCAGGCCCGTCGGCGAGCTTTTCGACCTTGGCGAAGCCCTCGAGCGCGCCCATCACGTCGGCGGCGGGAAACGGATTGCGTTCCTCGATATTGGCCCAGTAGTGCACGGCGTCGCTTGCGAGCACGACCCAGCCGCGCGCCGTGTGCACGCGCACCACCTGCAGGCCGCCGGTGTGGCCGCCGATCAGGTGCACCGTGACGCCCGGCGCGACCTCGCCCTCCCCGTCGTGGAACGCGACGCGCCCCGCATAGAGGTTGCGCACCAGCGCCACCACGTCGTCGACCTCGTTCTGCCGCCGGAACCACTTGTGGCAGACGCAGCGGCCGGTCGCCTGCGCCATCTCGGCGTCCTGGATGTGAAAGGTCGCCTGAGGAAAGAGATCGATATTGCCGGCGTGATCCCAATGCAGATGGGTGAGCACCACGTCGCCGACGTCGAATACGTTGATGCCCGCCTGCGCCAGGGCATCGGCCGGCGCGTGCACGAACTGCCGGTTGCGGCGCGCCGAGGCGCCCGGGCTAAAGCCGGTGTCGACCACGATGGTGCGGTTACCGCCGCGGATCGCCCAGATGTAGAAGTCCATTTGCATCGGGCCGTCGTGGCCGTCCGGCATGATGAAGTTCTGGCTGCCCGGCCGCGCGCTCGAGGAGCCGAAGCGGATGGCGAGGACTTCGTAGCTCGGCAGCGCGTCGGTCATCGTGTGGCTTGCGATTTGCGTTCGGGAATCTGGATCAGCTCGTCGAGCTGCGCCTTGCTGAGCGGCGCCGCAATGTATTTGAACGCGACCGCATCCGCCATGACGTCGTCGAGGCCGGAGATGCGGTCGGGGTCGACGGCGGCCTTGGGCAGGAACTCGTGCAGCGCGCGCCGCGCCGTCGCCTCCGAGATGCTCGCCCAGGCCGCATAGGCCTTGATGCCTTCCGGCGTCACATAGACCCAGTCGAGCGCCTCGCGATAGGCGCGCATGAAGCGCACGAACACGTCGGGGCGCCGCTTGAGCTCGCTCGCGTTGGCGATGATCAGGCGGATGGTCTGCCGGTCGAGCGCGCGATCGTCGGAGGCTTTGGCGATCACGCGCGTCTTGCCGGCCTCGACGAGGTCGACGCCGAACGGCGCGCCCGCCCAGCCGACGTCGATCTGCCCGCTCATCACTTGCGTGAGCGTCGCCGGTGCCGCGCCGGTCGCGGTCGGCTTGAACTTGATGCCGGTCGATTTCTGCAGCGCCAGCACCGCCGTATGCGTCGAGGAGCCGTTGGTCGAATAGGCAACGGTCTTTCCCGCCGTGTCCTCGAGGCTCCTGATCGGCGAGCTCGCCGGCACGTACCAGAAGAGCTGGCTGCCGCCCGTGAAGGTCGAGCCGATGACGCGGATCGGCGCGCCCTTGGCGAAGGCGCTGAGCGTGCCGAGGAATCCGTTGGCCACGCCGATCTGCGCGCTGTCCGAGATCACCACCTGCTGGGTCTCGCCGCCGCCCTGGGTGTAGAGAATCTCGAGCACGATGCCGTGCTTGCGAAAGATGCCGGCGTTCTGCCCGAGCTCGGCCACGAAGGTCTCGCCGACGCCGCGCGCGCCGACCGCGACCGCGAGCCTGTCCTCGGCGCAGGCGGCGCTCGTGCAGACGACGAGGGCGAGCGCTCCGAGCACGGTATTGATTATCGGAATACGCATCGTGCTTCCTCCCGATCCCTTTGTTGCACGAGACCGTAGGGTGGGCAAAGGCGCGCAGCGCCGTGCCCACGTGCGCTCGGGAAGCGCAGCGGTGGGCACGCTTCGCTTTGCCCACCCTACCGCATGACATCGCGCGCTTTTCCAACTAGCCTCCCGGCAACACTCGGGAGGAAACGCAATGCTCGGCCGGCACGAACTGATGCTCGCGGTAGTCGCCGCGCTCGGCGCCATCGGCGCGATTGCGGCATTCGCGGCGCCGCTTGCCCGCGCCGCGGGCGACGCGCCGCTGGTCATCGCCAAGCAGGGCTACTTCTTCGTCGGCGGCAGGATCGATACGTCGCTCGAAGGCTCGCCGATGGTCGGGCAGATGTATGTCGAGTTCCAGATTCCGCAGGAGCTCAAGCATCCCTATCCGGTCGTGATGATCCACGGCGGCAGCCAGACCGGCACCAACTTCACCGGCACGCCGGACGGCCGCGAAGGATGGGCGCAGTACTTCCTGCGGCGCGGCTACGCCGTGTATGTGGTCGATCAGGTGGCGCGCGGACGCGCCGCCTATGCGGCGCCGGTCTACGGGCCGACCGCGTCGGCGAAGCTCGACTGGGTGGAGATGCGCTTCGTCGCGCCGGAGCGATCCAGGCGCTGGCCGCAGGCGCATCTGCACACACAATGGCCGGGCTCAGGCCACCCGGGCGATGCCGCGTTCGATCAGTTCTACGCGAGCCAGATGCCGTCGATCGCCGATTTCGCCAGGCAGCAGGAGATCAATCGCGACGCCGGCATTGCGCTGCTCGACAAGATCGGGCCCGCGATCCTGCTCACCCATTCGCAATCGGGCGCCATGGGCTGGCCGATCGCCGACGCGCGGCCCGATCTCGTCAGGGCGATCGTCGCGGTCGAGCCGAGCGGCCCCCCGGTGCACGACGTGGAGTTCAAGGGCGCGCCCGACTGATTCGCGGACGTAGCGAAGACAAAAGCGTGGGGTCTCGGCGAGGTGCCGCTGACCTACGATCCGCCCGGCCCGCTCGAATTCGTGCGCGACGACAAGCCGGATGCGCCCGACCTCGTGACCTGCTGGGCGCAGAAGGGAGCGCCGCGCCAGCTCGTCAAGCTCAAGAACATTCCGGTGCTGGTGGTGATGTCGGAGGCTTCGTATCACGCAAGCTACGACCATTGCACGGTGAAGTACCTGCGCAATGCGGGCGTGAAC
>DATBZM010000355.1:0-13245 GCA_036513175.1 Xanthobacteraceae bacterium
ACCGCTTCGAGGCGAGCATCAAGCAGGTCACGGATGCCGTTTCGACGGCGGCCGCGGAGATGCGCCAGACCGCCCAATCGATGTCCACGACCGCCGACCGCACCTCCGATCGCGCCGCGACCGTCGCGATGGCGGCCGAGCAGGCCAGCGCCAACGTGGAGACCATCTCGGCGAGCTCGGCCGAATACGGCGCCGCGATCGAGGAGATCGGCCGCCACGTGTCGCACGCCTCGCAGGTCGCGAGCCGCGCCGCCGCCGACGGCGACCGCACCAACGCGACCGTGACGACGCTTGCCAGGACCGCCGAAGGCATCGGCGCCGTGCTCAAGCTCATCGGCGATATCGCGGCGCAGACCAACCTGCTCGCGCTCAACGCCACCATCGAGGCGGCACGCGCCGGCGACGCCGGCAAGGGCTTTGCCGTGGTCGCCGCCGAGGTGAAAAGCCTCGCCGACCAGACCGCCAAGGCGACCGATCAGATCCGCACGCAGATCGCCGCGATCCAGGGCGAGACGCAGACCGCGGCCGGCGCCATCAGCGGCATCTGCAAGACCATCGGCGAGATCAATTCCATTTCGGCCATGGTGGCGCAGGCGGTCGAGCGCCAGCAGGCGGCGACGCAGAAGATCGGGCGCAACATCGCCGAGGCGGCGACCGGCACGCGCGAGGTCGCCGAGAACATCGGCGTCGTCACCTCCGCGGCCAAGGATACCGGCACGTCGGCAACGCAGGTGCTGAGCTCCGCGTCCGAGCTCGCCCATCAATCCGAGCGCATGCGAGCCGAAGTGGAAGGATTCCTCGCAACCATCCGCGCGGGCTGAAAGCTCTGGAGCATGATCCCGAAAAGTGTGTAGCGGTTTTCGGAAAAGATCATGCTCAAGCAATTAGGGCGCCTCCTCGGGTCACGTAGGGCTTGCATCCGCCCCCGCGTGCCGCCAATACGGCGCGCATGCTGGTCATCGATGATCTCACGCTGCGCATCGCCGGCCGCGGCCTGCTCGAAGGCACCTCCGCGCAGGTGCCGGACGGCGCGCGCGTCGGGCTGATCGGCCGCAACGGCACCGGCAAGTCGACGCTGTTTCGCGCGATCGCCGGCGACATCGCGCCCGAGCACGGCTCGATCGCGCTGCCGGCGCGCGCGCGCATCGGCCGCCTGCCGCAGGAGGCGCCGGACGGCCCGGAAAGCCTGATCGAGCTCGTGCTCGCCGCCGACCGCGAGCGCAGCGCCCTCCTCGTCGAGGCCGAGGCCGCGCACGATCCCGATCGCATCGCCGACATCCAGACGCGGCTCGCCGACATCGGCGCGCACGCGGCGCCGTCGCGCGCCGCCGGGATCCTGGCCGGGCTCGGCTTCTCGCATGAAGATCAGCAGCGCGCCGTGCACGAGTTTTCCGGCGGCTGGCGCATGCGGGTCGCGCTCGCGGCCGTGCTGTTTGCCGAGCCCGACCTCATGCTGCTCGACGAGCCCACCAACTACCTCGATCTCGAGGGCACGCTGTGGCTCGAGGACCATATCGCGCGCTATCCGCGCACCGTGATCGTGATCAGCCACGACCGCGATCTCATCGACAATGCGGTCGATTCGATCCTCCATCTCGACAACCGCCGCCTCACCTTCTATCGCGGCGGCTACACCTCGTTCGAGCGCCAGCGCCGCGAACGCCAGGCGCTCGACCAGAAGCTCGCCAAGAAGCAGGAGGCCGAACGCCAGCACATCATGGCCTTCGTCGAGCGCTTCCGCGCCAAGGCGAGCAAGGCGCGCCAGGCGCAGTCGCGCCTCAAGCTGCTCGCCAAGCTCGAGCCGACCGCCGCCGTCGTCGCCGACGAGGTGCGCGAGATCGTGATCCCGGATCCCGATCGCCTGCTGTCGCCGCCGATCATCGCGTTCGATAACGTCGCCGCCGCCTACGAGCCCGGCAAGCCGGTGCTGCGCCGCGTGACGCTGCGCATCGACAACGACGACCGCATCGCGCTGCTCGGCGCCAACGGCAACGGCAAGTCGACGCTGACCAAGCTGATCTCCGGCCGCCTCGCGCCGAGCGAAGGCCGCGTCACCCGCGCCGACCGGCTCAAGGTCGCGTATTTCGCCCAGCATCAGCTCGACGAGCTCGATCCTGCGGCGAGCGCCTATGACCATGTGCGTGCGTTGATGCGCGACGCGCCCGAGGCGAAGATACGCGCGCGCGCCGGCGCCATCGGCTTTCCGGGCGCGATGGCCGATACGGCCGTGCGCGATCTCTCGGGCGGGGAGAAATCGCGCCTGCTGTTCGGGCTCGCGTGCCACGAGGCGCCGCATCTCATCGTGCTCGACGAGCCGACCAATCATCTCGACATCGACAGCCGCGCCGCCCTGATCGCGGCGATCAACGGCTTTGCCGGCGCCGTCATCCTGGTCTCGCACGACCGCTACCTGCTCGAGGCCTGCGCCGATCGGCTGTGGCTCGTCGCCAACGGAACGGTGGCGCCGTTCGACGGCGATCTCGACGATTATCGCACGCTGGTGCTCGCGCGCACGCGGGAGGACGACGGCGAGCGGGCCAAGGCCGACGCGCGGCCCTCGCGCAGCGAAGCGCGGCGCGCCGCCGCCGAACGGCGCGTCGAGCTTGCGCCGCTCAAGCGGCGCATCACGGCGATCGAGGCCGACATGGGCAAGCTCGGCGCGCGTGTCGCCGAGATCGACCGCACGCTCGCCGATCCGAAGCTCTACGAACGCGAGCCCGCGCGCGTCGCGACGCTCGCCAAGGAGCGCGCCGACGCGGCCACGGCGCTCGTGGCGGCCGAGGAGCAGTGGCTCGCGCTGAGCCAGGAATACGAAGCGGCGTCCCCATAGCACACAGAGCTGCGCCGGAGCACACAGGCGCGCATCGATCGGGCGACCTCCATGTGACTGGCGGCGGCTCGCCCTGTCGTCACTGTCGTACCGGTGCGCTGGCAGCCGGGGGATGCGCATTCGCCGCATGGGAACCTTGCGGGATTTCCCCTGTTAACCGGTCGCTAACCAGAAATAAAAGGGCTGAAAACGGTATCATGTGACGGAGGAGGGAACGCGTCATGCACAAGGTGACAGTGTTGCTGCAGCGGCTCAGGGATGACGAGCAAGGCGCCTCGCTGGTGGAATACACGGTGCTTTTGGGCGTCATGCTGGTCGCGGCCGTCAGCACCATCGCGATGGTCGGCAATTGGGTGAACACCAAATGGGTCGCCCTGTGGACCGCCCTTTCCGCGACCGGCCACTAGGGATTTGGTCCGAGTCGGACCAAGCCGTGGGCTTCCACCCTCGGCTGTGCCTCTTATGTGACAGGTGGTTTCCTTTCGCGGCGGATAAGTCGATGGCCGGGGATTTCGCGTGGTCCATCAGGGGTTTTTACGGTTAACTGAGGCGACCGCGGACGCTTAGCCCCCGGACCGGTGGCGCAGGCCCGCACCATGGAACCCGAACGGGAACGTCGTCGCCAATTCCGACCGAGGGAGGATCACCGTGCGGCGAAACAACCTGGTCATCCTCATTCTCGCCCTCGTCATGGGCGGTGCCGCGGCGCTGCTCGCGCATGACTGGCTGCAAAGTCACGCGCGCGCGTCCACCGACGGCATCGGAAGCGCAACCGTCGTGGTCGCGACCGAGGCCCTCGCCTTCGGCACCGAGCTCACGGCCGCCAACGTCACGGAGATCCCCTGGGCCGCCAAGAACGAGCCCGACGGCGCCTTCGCGAGCAAGGACGAGCTTCTCCGCGAAGGCCGCCGGGTTGCGCTCGCGCCGTTCGAGCGCGGCGAGCCGATCCTGCGCCAGAAGGTGACGGGTGCCGGCCAGCGCGCCTCGCTCTCCGCGCTGCTCGACGGCGGCAAGCGCGCCGTGACGGTGCGGGTCGACGATGTGCGCGGCGTCGCGGGTTTCATTCTTCCGGGCGACTTCGTCGACGTGGTGCTGATCGGCGAAGGCCAGGCACCGCGCCGCGAAAACTACTCGGAAATCCTTCTGCAGCGCGTCAAGGTGCTGGCGGTCGACCAGCTTGTCAGCGAGCAGCACGACAAGCCGACGGTCGCCAAGGCAGTGACCATCGAGGTTACGCCCGAGCAGGCGCAGAAGCTTCTGCTCGCCACCAATATCGGCAAGCTCTCGCTGATCCTGCGCCGGCCGACCGAAGTCGCCTCGGCGGACGGACACCGCGTGACCGAAAGCGATCTCGACGGTCTGCGCGAACGCATCGCGCGCGCCGCACCGCCGCCCGCGCCGGTGGTGGTGCAGGCCGCGGCGGCGCCGCCGCCACCGCCGCCGTCGGATACCGTGAAGATCACGATCGTGCGCAATCTCAAGGGTGAAGACTACACGGTGCCGAAGAGCACCCACTGAGCCGGAGCCAACCGGTTCGTCGCAACTGTCTGGTCAGTCGTCAGGGGGAGTCATGAGTGGACGTGGAATGGGCCGCCGGCCGGCGCGCGATGGCGCCTCGGCCGGACAAACAATGCGCGCGATCCGCCGGTTTCCCGGCGCATGTCTCGCCGGCGCGCTGATCCTCGCGGCGGCGGCCGTCATGTCACCGCAACCCGCACCGGCGCAATCAGCCCGCAACCTGGACGATGACTCGACCACGGTCCGTCACGTCGTGGTCACGCTCAACAAATCGCGCACCTTCCACGTCGCGGCGCCGTTCACGTCGGCGGTGGTCGGCGCACCCGATCTCGCCGACGTGCTCCCCCTCACCGACCATTCGCTCTACGTGCTCGGCAAGAAGATCGGCACCACCAATGTGATGATCTACGACGCCGCGAAGCACGTCGTCGGCGTGCTCGACATCGAGGTCGCGCTCGACGCCGCCAGCCTGCAGGAGAAGATCCGCGAAAGCACCGGCAACCACTTCATCCACGTGACCTCGACCAACGGGCAGATCGTCCTGTCGGGCGTGGCGACCGACGCGGTCACGGCCGACCGCGCCGTCGCGGTCGCCAAGGCGCTCTCCCCCAACGGCGTCGTCAACGCGATGAGCGTCGCGCCGTCGCAGCAGGTGCTGCTCAAGGTGCGCTTCCTCGAAGCCTCGCGCAATGCCGGGCGCCAGCTCGGCGTCAATTGGTCCACCTCCGGCGAGCACCAGAACGTCAATATCGGCCAGGGCTCCGTCGTCCAGTCCCCGGCCGGCACCGTGCTTCCGCTGGTGCAGGCCGCCGGGACGCTGGCGGGCACCAGCACTGCGCCGTTCGGGGTCGTGCTTGCCGACATCGTCAACAAGGGCACGAGCATCGACGTGCTGGTGTCGGCGCTCGAGACGCAAGGGCTGGTGCGACGGCTCGCCGAGCCGAACCTGATGGCGCTCTCCGGCGACACCGCCCAGTTCCTCGCCGGCGGCGAATTCCCGGTACCGATCGCCGCCACCTCGGCGAACGGGATCGTCACGCCGACGATCGAGTTCAAGCCGTTCGGCGTGCGCCTGTCGTTCACCCCGACGGTGCTCGGCCAGGGCCTCATCAACCTCAAGATCGCGCCGGAGGTGAGCGAGCTCGATTTCACCAATGCGGTATCGATCTCGGGCACCACGATCCCGGCGCTGGTCAAGCGCGACGCGGTCACGACCGTCGAGCTGCGCGATGGGCAGAGCTTCGCGATCGCGGGCCTCTTGCAGGCGGACGACCTGCGCAACCGCAGCCAGATTCCCTGGCTCGGCTCGGTGCCGGTGCTCGGCGCGCTGTTCTCGAGCTCGAGCTATCAGAAGAACGAGACCGATCTCGTCATCATCGTCACGCCGCATCTCGTCCAGCCGGCCGCGCCGGGGCAGCAGCTCGCGACGCCGTTCGACCGGCGCCTGCCGAGCAACGACGTCGACTTCTTCCTGCTCGGCGAGTCCGAGGTGAAGAAGCGCGCCTTCGACTACGTCAACAGCGGCGGCGAGGTGCATGGCCCGTACGGCCACATCATTCCGTCCGAGACCTCGAGGTGATTCGATGACCAGGCTGATTTCCGTGGCCGCAGCCCTGCTCCTCGCCGGCGCGCTCGGCGGCTGCTTCGGCGAGAACGCGCAATATCTCCATCGCAGCGACACGATCGCGCTCGACAACGGCAATGCGGCGGACGCCAACATCGCGACCCATACGATCGATCCGTGGCCGCCGGGCGTCGGCGATCGCCGCATTCCGGCAAACGGCGACCGTATGGTCGGCGCGGTCGACCGCTATCGCGGCCAGAACGCGGGTGGCCCGGGCGGCGCGCCGCAGGGCAACCAGGCGAGCCCGGCAGCTCCCGCCCCGACGCCGTCGTCGGCGAGCGCGACGCCGTCTGCCACGCTGCCGTATTGAGCGGCGGCGCGGCCGCCGGGCGCTGGCGCATGATCGACAGATTCCGCCGCGGCGCCGTCGCGTTTTGGCGCGATACGGACGGCATCATCCTGCCCTACGTGACGATCATGCTGCTCGCGATCGTCGGGCTTTCGGTGCTTGCCCTCGACGGCGCCCGCTTCATGAGCCTGCAGACGCAGATGCAGGCGGGCGCCGATGCGCTCGCGCTCGCCGGCGCCGCCGAGCTCGACCGGATGCCGGACGCGCAGGCGCGCGCGACCGCCGCCATCAACAACCTGCTCAGCAATTCGACTGTGTTCGGCGCCGGCGACAACCGCAACGTCCGCGTCGCCGATGTGCGCTTCTACAGCCGGCTGCCCGACAGCGACGCGAGCGACATGGCGGCTGGAACGCCGGCGAGCGACGCGACCAATGCGCGCTTCGTCGCCGTGACGGTGCAGCCGGTCGCGCTCAACACGATCCTGCCGCCGCTCGTCGGGGCCAATGTGGTGACGACCGGCGCCTCGGCGGTCGCAGGCTTCGACCAGGTGGTGTGCGGCGCGACGCCGATCTTCGTGTGCAATCCCTACGAGGTCGGCGGCATGACCTACGACCAGGCGACCCGCGCGCTGCAGGCCGCCATGGCCGATCCCGCGGTGCGCCGCCGGCTCATCCGCCTGCGCCAATACGGCCGCGAGCTCGACCCTTATGCGCCGGGCGACTACGGCTTTCTCGACTCCCCGACGATCGGCGCCGACGCCAATGTGCTGATCGAGGCGCTCGGCCGCGTGCGGCCCGCGGCCTGCTTTGCGCAGAGCGCCGTCAACCTGCGGGAGGGGTACATGACGACCGCGCGCGAAGGCTTCAACGTGCGCTTCGATCTCTACGAAGGCGCCATGGCGAATCGTACGCTCGACGCCGACTTTCGTCCGGCCGAGAACGTCCGCAAAGGCTACGTGGGCGGCGGCTGCCATCCGCTGCCGGCCGACAGCTGGCCGATCGGCCAGCCGCCCAGCCAGGCGACCGGCATGCCGCTCGATCAGGTCTATCCCTATCTCAACGGCCAGATGGGCAATGGCGAGTGGGATTTCGCGACCTATTGGCAGGTCAACCACGGCGCCGACGCGCGCATGCCGCCGAACGTCAACGGCGCGCCGGCCGGCAATTCGAACGTGCCGAGCCGCTACGCCGTCTATCGCTACGAGATCGAGCAGGGGATCATCGCCGACCGCTCGCCCGGCGGCGAGACGGGCGCGCCGACGTGTTACGCGGGCGGCAATCTCGCCGACCGGCCGGATCGCCGCATCCTCACCGCCGCGGTGATCAACTGCCAGAGCCTCGCCCTGCCGGGTGGCGCGCAGGCCAATGTGCCGGTCGCGGCCTTCGCCAAGCTCTTTCTCACCCTGCCGCTCGCGCGCGCGCAGACCGACCTCTACGTGGAGGTGATCGGCCTCGTGCGCCCCGGCGACGACGGCAATTTCGATATGGTTCAGCTCTACCGCTGAACCGGACACGGGACCGATGGCGCTTGCACGCATGCTGCGCTCGCTCGAGCGCGACGAGGATGGATCGGCGCTGGTCGAGGGCGCTGTGGTCTTCCCGTTGCTCCTGCTCGTCCTGTTCGGTGTCTACGAGTTCTCCTGGTTCTTCTATCAGCAGCACGTCGTGTCCACGGGCCTGCGCGACGCCGCCCGCTACGTCGCGCGCGCGACGCGCGTGTGCGGCCCGGCCGCGCCCGGCTGGGGCGTCATCGAGACCAACGCCAGGAACCTGGCGACGTCGGGGACCATTTTTGGCGGAGCCGAGCGCGTGCACGGCTGGACGCCCATGATGGTGACGCTCACCTGCAGCGAGGTCGACAACGCTCCCGACCGCAACGGCACGCAGCCCTATCGCGGCGGGCCGCTGATCGCGGTCATCACCGCCTCGACGCGCTTTTCCGATCCATCGCTCGGCTTCTTCGGTATCCTCGGGCTTTCGCCGCCCACGCTCGCGGCGTCGCATTCCGAGCGCGTGATCGGTCCCGGATGAGCATGTCCTCGCTCGTCCGCAACCGAGATGGCGCCGTGCTGGTCGAGGTGACCGTGATGCTCGCGATCATGCTCGTCCTCGTGCTCGGCTCGATCGACTTCCTGTTCGCGTTCTATCAGTGGAACGCGGCCGCCAAGGCGGTCGCGGTCGGCGCGCGCATCGCCGCGGTGTCCGATCCGGTCGCGAGCGGGCTGCGCAACCTGAGCATGGCCGTGGTCGGGCCCGATCGGCAGCCGGGCGCGCCGATGCCGGTCTTCACCGTCGTGTGCGACGGCGCGCAGGCGACCTGCACCTGCACGAGCGGCGCCTGCCCGGGCGTCGGCGCCTATGACCCGGCGGCGATGAGCACGATCGTCTACGGCCGCGGCAGCTCGTCGTGCGACGATGCGCAATCCTTTTACTATGCGGGCATGTGCGACGTGTTCTCGCGCATCACGCCCGCGAATGTGGTGATCACCTATTCGCAGACCGGCCTCGGCTTCGCGGGCCGACCCGGCGGGCCAGTGCCCACCATCACGGTCTCGCTGCAGAACCTGCCGTTCCGGTTCTTCTTCCTCGGCGGCCTCTCGCGCTTTGGCAACATTCCGATTCCGCCGCTGACGACCTCGATCACGGCCGAGGATCTGTCGTCGCGCGCCCCCGATTTCTGACCACGGAGCTTGCCGCATGGCCGTCTACCTGGTGAATTCCGGCTTCGAGGCCGCGCCGGCCGCGGCGCTTGAAAAGCGGCTGCGCGCCGCCCTCCCCGACATCACCTCGCTCACCGGGATCGATGAGCTCGGCGGCAAGCTCGCGCCGTCGGCCGATGATCCCACCTTCGTCCTGCTGCTCGCCTCGCTGCGCGACCGCGCCCGCGTGCAGCGGACCCTCGACCTCGTGGCGCAGCACGGCGCCCGCGCTTTCTTCGTCGTCATCGGCGAGGAGATGTCGGCGAGCGACTACAAGGCGCTGGTGCGCAATCGCACCGCGGATTGGGTCGCGGCCGATGCCGATCCGCGCGAGGTGCTCGACATCATCGCGCGCGCGCGGCGGCCGGCGGAGACGCGGCCGGCCGGCGGCTCGGGTGGCCGCGCCGTTGCGATCGCGTTCGCGGCGAGCGCCGGCGGCGTCGGCAATGCGACGCTCGCGGTCGAGACCGCCGTCAAGCTCAAGACCGACAAGGCGACGCGGCAGCGCAACGTCTGCATCGTCGATCTCGATTTCCAGGGCAGCCATGTCTGCGACCATCTCGACATCGAGCCGCGGCTGCAGATCGCGGAAATCTCCGCCGATCCGGGTCGCCTCGACGCGCAGCTGTTCGAAATATTCGCGAGCCGCCACGCGAGCGGCGCGCATGTGTTCGCAGCCCCGCGCAGCCGCTTCGACGCCTGCGGCCTGCACATCGCGGCGCTCGATCGCCTGTTCGACATGATGGCGGCGCGCTACGACCTGATCCTGGTCGACTTGCCGCCGGTCTGGCTTGCCTGGACGCCGCAGATCATCGCGGCCTGCAACGGCGTCGTCGTCACCGGGCTCAACACCATCCCGGGCTTGCGGCGCGCCGCCGAGACGCTCGCCGCCGTGCGCCAGAGCGCCACGCCGTCGGCGCAGATCGCCATCGCGGTCAACCGCTGCCAGCGCGCGCTGATCGGCGGCGTCGCCCGCCGCCAGCATGTCGAGAGCGTGCTTGCGGGCGAGCAGGTGCTCTACGTCGGCGATGAGCCCGCGCTGATCGACAGCATCAACGCCGGCACGCCCGCGATCGCCGCCAACCCGTCGCGCCACTGGGCGAAGGCGATCGGGCTCATCGCCCGCTTCTGCGCCGATGTCGCGCCCGCCGCCGCGGCGCGCACGCTCGCATGATACTGGCGGACCTGATCCTCGTCGTCGCCACGGCGCTGCTGTTCTACGCGGCGCTGACCGATCTCAAGTCGTTCAAGATCCGCAACGAGGCGATCGTCGCGCTGCTGGCGCTTTTTCTTTTTCATGCGGTGGCGAGCGGACGCTGGACGCACATCGGGTGGAACGTCGGCTTCGCGCTGCTGATGCTCGCCGTGATGCTGGTCTTCTACGCCAGGAACTGGATGGGCGGCGGCGACGTGAAGCTGCTCGCGGTCGCGTTCCTGTGGACGGGCCTCGCGTGCGCCCTGCCCTTCGCGCTGTTGCTGGCGGTCTTTGCCGGCATGCACGCCGGCGCCGCCAGCCTCGGCTGGGTGCGGGCGCCGGGGCGGGAGGGCGATGCCCGCGCGCGCATCGCATTCGCGCCGTCGATCGCGGCGGCGCTCATCGGCGTGTTCGCGCTCGGGTGCCTTTCAGGGCCGCAGTAGCGGCCAATGGCTAATCCGGCGCCACGATTTGCTTTTCACTCGCGCTCGAAGCGCGCGTCCGCCCCGCTTGCCGCCTCAAGGCGCCGGCGCGCGGGCAGCCACATCCAGCGTCTCGCCGCTGTCGAGCTCCACCCGGGCGCGGATCTCGCGTGGCTTCGCGGCGGCGGCAAATCCGAAGAAATAGCTGGTCTCGCCTTTGTCCGAGCCCGCGCCGGGACATACCGGCTTCGCGAACGTGAACGTGACCGATGGCCCGGAGCGCTCAGCCGACGCGACGCCGACCATGCCGGACACGTGGGTGTTCTGGACGAACACGTCGAACAGGGCGTCGCGGCCGGTGTAGGGCAATTTGCGGATCGGGCCCGTCTCGACCGTGAGCCGCGTGATGCAGGTTTTGGCGGGCCCCCCCGTCGCCTGCGACAGGTCGAGGCGAAATTCGTATCCGGTGGTCCGGGCCGCAGGTGAGTCGGGAGCCGCCGGAAAGGTCAGCGAATGCAACACCGCGCTGCCGGCGATACCCGGGAGCGGAATGGCGCCGACCGTGTCGGTGCCGTCGAGGTTGCAATGCTTGTTGGTGGCGAAGACGCACCTGACCGCCGGCGAGCTGAGATCGATGGTGATCAGCGGCTCCGCCGTTGCGGCCGAAGTCCATGGCGTCAGCATCAGCGCCGAGACCGCCAGGATTACGCGAGCAGACATGTTCGAGGCCTCCGCGGCAAGACCGGCGCCCAGTGATCGCAAGGATTGACTGGCGCGGTGATGCCCATCGCTACAAGTTACCCGGTGGACCAGCAGCCTGTCCTGCTGCGATCCGGACCGCACATGAGCCGTCGGGCAAATGAAAAGGGCGGCTTGCACCAGACCCGGTGAAGCCGCCCTTCGCTTGCTGTATCGATCAGATCGCGTCAGCCGGTCACGGATCGCTGCCGGTGATCTGGTACACGGCGATGCAGCCGTTCGCGTCCGAGCCGCCGCCGGTCGTGCAGACCGCCGGAATCGTTTGCCCGGTGAACGCCGTGCTGGCGATCGGGACGTAGACTTGGTTGTGCACCGAGTCTGCCGCCACGGAGTGATTGGTGCCGTGCGGGTTGGCCTGTCCGCCAGCGCCGAAATCCGTGGCCGCGCAGTTGGCCAGCCCGATGATCGTATCGGGATCGTTCTCGAGCGTCGTGGCATTGATCATGCAGAGTGCCTGCGGCCCCGTAAAGGTCTGCGAGCCCGCCGCCGCATAAGCCTCGCCCTGCACATTGGCGGTCTTGTAGATGTCGCCGCCGTACTGGCCGTTCGGCAGGCTGCTGCCCGCCACCGGCGGGCAATGCGGACGGAAGCCGTCGGTCATCACGTTCGGATTAACGACCGAGTTGTTGCCCGATCGCGCCAGGTAGTAGTGATTGTCGCCGCTGTTGTAGTAGACCATGTCATTGCCGGCCTGCCATGACAGCGAGACGCTCGCGCCGAACGTGCCGCCGACTGTGCCGTCATCGACGAGCGAGGTCGGACGGTTTGCCGCCGCGTTGGTATTGGCGCCGTTGCAGCCATTCAGCATCTCGCCGAAGGAGCCCACCACGGGGCCGATCGCCAAGCCTTGCGGCCCGCTGCAGGCCGCAAGCGGAATGAGCGGAGCGGCCTCGATCTGCAGGGTGACCGGGTTGATCCGGGCGATCGCGCCGGGCGCCGAGTTGTCGCCCGGGCCGTTCACTTCCGGCACCGAGACGTAGATCTTTCCGTCGCGCGGATTGTACTGGCACTGCTCGATGCCGTCGGTGCCGTTGACGCCGATGCCGCCGCCGTGCTGGACGCTGCCGTCGAACACGATCTTGCCGATGATCGTATGGGACGGGTAGCTCACCGCGGTGATGAACGCCGGGGAGTCGGCATTGTTCGCCACGAAGCCGATGCGGTGGACCGGGTCGAAGCACATCTCGTCCACGCGGAATAGTCCGCCAGTGCTGACGCTTCCGAGCAGTGCTCCGTTTGCCGTGGACAAGAACCTGAGCGTGCTGGGCCCATCGCCGGCCCAGATCTCGCGATGAGTGGAGATGATCATGACCCCGTCGGGGCCCGACGTGTTGTTGTTGCCGGTCGCGCCCGCGAACAAACCTTGTCCGGCGGTCATCACCAACGTGTTGCTGGTCGTGCTGATCACCTGAACGCCTTTGTTGGTGCGGTCGCCGAGGATGTAGTAGTTGAGCGTCGTATCGACGTAGCTGATGTCGAAGCTCGTGATCTTGCCCGGGACCGAGACCACGGTCTTGAGCACGAGGGTCTCGGTGGCGAGCGCCGCCCCCCCGAGCACGAGCCCTGCCGATGCCAAGGCCGCCGCTGCGAACGCCGCCATCCTGGCGGGTCGAAGCCTACTTGCAGATCCAACTTTCATGGTCGTCGCCTCCATAAACTCATGGTTGTATCGCGCCATTGACGCGGGCTTGGCCAATTCAACGATGATCCCGCCCCGAATGCAGGGACCGGGGCACCGTCGAATTCCAGGACTTCAGAGGTCGCGAATCTGCTTGTCCCTGTACCCATCACGCCGTCTCGGGGGTGTTGAGAGCCCCTTGGCGGCGCTGCTACATGTTAACGTGGGTTAACGTCCGTGCCACAAAAAAATATCGAAACGGCCACGGAAAAATCATCAGATGGCCACGGG
>DATBZM010000356.1:0-7051 GCA_036513175.1 Xanthobacteraceae bacterium
GGTTCCTCGCCGCATCAGCATGCGCACGCATTCGCGCGCGACGCGGCGCCCGACGCCGTCATTGATGTGGCGACCGGCCAGAATGACCTGCGGCGCGTATCCGGCCTTCTCGGCGCGATGCGTGATGTAATAGGGATCGACACCGATGCAGTGGCCGCCGACGAGGCCCGGATAGAACGGCAGAAAATTCCACTTGGTGCGCGCGGCCGCCAGCACATCGCCCGTATCGATGCCGAGCGCATGGCAGATGGCGGACAGCTCGTTCATGAACGCGATGTTGAGATCGCGCTGGGTGTTCTCGATCACCTTGGCGGCTTCCGCCACCTTGATCGACGGCGCGCGGTGAATGCCGGCGCGGACGGCCGAGCCGTAGACGGCGGCGACGATGTCGAGCGTCTTGGCGTCCTGCGCCGATACCACCTTGGTGATCGTCTCGAAGCGATGCTTCTTGTCGCCCGGGTTGATCCGCTCGGGCGAATAGCCGACGGTGAAATCGCGTCCGCAGGCGAGGCCCGACGCGAGTTCGAGAGCTGGCGCGCAGTCCTCTTCGACCGCGCCCGGATAGACGGTCGACTCGTAGACCACGACATCGCCGCGCTTGAGCGCGCGGCCGACGGTTTCGGAGGCGGCAAGCATGGCGCGCAAGTCAGGACGCTTGGCATCATCGATGGGCGTCGGCACCGTCACGATGAAGAAATCGGCGCGCGCGAGAGCCTCGGGATCATTCGTATAGGCGAGGTTCGGCTGGGCGAGTTCCGCAACGTCCACCTCGCGCGTGCGGTCGCGGCCGGCGCGCAGCTCGTCGATGCGCGTGCGGTCGATGTCGAAACCGATCACCGACGCGCCCGCGCGGGCGAACGCAACGGCGACCGGCAGGCCCACATAGCCGAGGCCGATGACGGCAATCTTGCGACCGTGACTCAATTCACATTCCCCGCCTGCGCGAGGCGATTGTTTACCGGGCACGCAGGTGCGAGCGCAATATCAGATGGGTGATTATGCATGATGCTAATCGTCGATCGGCCCGGCGATTTCCCATTGCGAGCGCGGGATGTTCTTGCCGTAGCGCGCTGTGAAGTCCGTCCTGGTCGTGGCGCCGGCAAGCCGCGCCCCGGGCCGGAGATCATCGGCCGCGATGCCCTCGAATTGCGTCACCAGCAACGAGCCGTCGATCGTCTTCACCACGAACCTTCCGCTCGCGAGCGAAACGTCGACGATCGTGCCCGCCGCAACGCCCGACGCGAACAGCGTCGCATCGAACGGCTGCGCCGCCGAAATGCCGATCCGCCGCCCATCGAGATACGCGAAAGCGCCCGGATAGGGCGGCGCCACCGCGCGGACCAGGCGATGAATCGCGCGGGTCGATGCCCGCCAATCGATCAATCCGTCCTCGGGAATGCGCTTCGGATAGTAGCTCGGCTCGCCGCCCGGCTGAGGCGTGAGCACGACCTCGCCGGCCGCGATCCTGGGCAGGCTTTCGCTCAGCACCTGCAGCATCGCGATGCGGTTCTTCTGGTGCAGGGTTTCGATCGTGTCGTGCTCGTTGATCTCGAAGGCGCGTGACCCGATGATGTCGCCGTCGTCCATTCCGGGCGTGTAGCGAAACAGGTAGGTGATGAACCGGTTCTGCCCGGTGATGATCGACCAGTTCATCGGCGAGCGCCCGCGACCGCGCGGCAGGCCGAAGGCGCTGCCGTGCATGCCGCAGGCGAACTTGTTGAGCGCCCGCAGCACGGCGTCGGGAATGAGCCGCTCCCAGCCGAGCACGCAGAGCAGATCGAACCGCGTCTTGTCGAAGAATGCCAAGTCCTCCGGATCGCTCAGCGTGTAGGAGCGTGCCGCGTAGCAAGGGATCTTGGCGGCGCCGCAACAGGCGGTGATCTCGGAGCCGCAAAAGAACGCCACGTTGTTGCGCGCCGCGCTCTCGGCATTGAGGGTGACCACCGCGCTGATCGGCCATGCATTGGCCTGCGCAAGGCCGGCGATCAGGTCGAGGGTCGTGCCCTTAGATCCTAAAATCGCGAGCTTCAGCGACAATGACATTGCCGAACACCTTGCGGCAGTTGATCATGAGATATTGCTCGAGGTCGTGTTGCCGCCGCTCGCGCAGTTCCGTCCATATGGCGCGATCGTCGTTGATGCCTGTCCACCACTCGGGATGGAGCAGAAGCTGGATGCGCGGCAGGCCTGCTCCCAGCCATTGCGTCAGCGTCGGCAGGAATGCCAGCGACCGGCGCGAATCCGACAGATACGCGTCCGGACTAAAGAAGCGCGGGTCATAGGCATTGATGAAGGCGGCGTAGGTTTTTCCGAGCACGGCCGGCGATGGGCGATGGAAGCTCACGACGTCGTCGACCGTGAGCACGCAGGACGAGAACCAGTCGATGGTCCGCTGGATGACGCCTTCGTCCTCGCCGAATCTCGTCTCGTCGATATGCAGCCCGACGCAGTGTCCTGCGGCGCGCAAGGTCCGCATGATGTCGATGACCTCGTCGGAGAAGATGCTGTAGGTCTCGGCGTTGAGCTGAAAGAAGAAGTTGGATTGAACGCCCTGTTCTTGCGCAAGACGTCCGAGCACCAGCGCATTGCGCGCCGAGATGTCGACGTCGTGCCGCAGGAAGAAGACCTTCCCGCCGGCCGGCGCGCGGTCGAAGCGCGCGAAGACATAGCCGGCCGCTTTCGCCGCTGCCAAGATATCGCCGAACAGGTTCGCTCCGAACTCGCTTGCGTTCAGCATTCGCTCAACTCCATCGACGAGCGAGAGCGCATCGCGCGATCACCCATAGGCCCGCCGCCACGCCTGGAACTGCAGCACTGCCCACAGTCCATGCTGGGCGTCGCGGCGGCCAGCCAGGAACTCGTCGAACCAGCAGCGCACCGCAGCGCGATCGAACAGCCCATCCGACAAGGCGCCCGCCGACAGGAGATCCTCGGCCCATGGCCGCAGCGGGCCCTTGATCCATTCGCCAACCGGAATGCTAAAGCCCATCTTCGGCCCGTCGGTCAGGGTCTTCGGCACATATTGCGCGAGAATCGCGCGCAGCGGCCGCTTGCCTTCGCGGTTCGCGATCAAGAAATCTGACGGCAGGCGCCAGGCGAACTCCACCACGCGATGGTCCAGCAGCGGCACGCGCGCCTCCAGGCTCACCGCCATCGAGGCGCGATCGACCTTGGTGAGGATGTCGTCCGGCAGGTAGGTCAGCGTGTCGAGGAGGCGGAGCTTCGATACGGTATCGAGGCCGCGCGTCTCGCGCCCGAGCCGCGCGATCACGTCGGGCGGCTCGCGCACGCCGGGCAGGAAGCGCGCCGGGTCGGGCGTGTAGGAGACGACGCGGCGGTACATGTCGAGCGGATCGTCGTCGCCCAGCAGCGCCGCGCCCTTGCGGATCTTGTCGCCCGCATGACTCGGCTTGAGGCTTCGCGGCAGCGGCCCCGTCAGCGTGTCCCAGGCATCGGCTGAGACGAGCTCGATCGCGTGTGCCGCAACCCGCCGCAAAGCGGCCGGCAGCCGGCGCGCCGCGCCGGCGAGCCGGGCGATGCCCTGGTAACGCACGTAACCGCCGAACACCTCGTCGCCGCCGTCACCCGAGAGCGCGACCGTCACGTGGCCGCGCGCGAGCCGCGACACGAGATAGGTCGGCAGCTGCGAGCTGTCGGCGAAGGGCTCGTCGTAGATCGCCGGCAACTGCGGAATGATCGCTTGTGCGTCACCGGCCGAGAGCTCCAGCTCGGTGTGATCGGTGCCCAGATGCTGCGCAACCGCCTTGGCGGCAGCCGCTTCGTTGAAGGCCTGCTCGCGAAAGCCGATCGAGAAAGTCTTGACCGGGCGCGTCGCGGCCCGCTGCATGAGCGCGACGACCGTCGAGGAATCGATACCGCCGGACAAGAACGCGCCGAGCGGCACATCCGACACCATTTGCCGTTTCACCGCATCGGCAAGCAAGCCGTGCAGCTCGTCGAGTATCTCAGGCTCCGCGCGGCGGTCGCAGTCTTGCTGGCCGCGGCGCGCGATGTCGGCGACGTCCCAGTAGCGGTGCACCGCAACGCCCGCAGGGCTCGCCTCCAGCCGGTGGCCGGGCGCGAGCTTCGCCACCTCGCGATAGATCGTGGCGGGCGCCGGCACACAGGCGTAGCGCAGATAGCTCGCGAGCGCGCCGGGGTCGACCGTGCTGCTAAGTCCGCCGAGCGCCCGCAGGGCCTTGAGCTCGGACGCGAAGGCGAACGTGCCGTTCTGCCGCGTCCAGTAGAGCGGCTTGATGCCGAGGCGATCGCGGGCGAGGTGCAGGGTGCGCGTGCCGCGGTCGAACGCCGCGAAGGCAAACAGGCCGTTGGCGCGGTCGAGCGCGCCATCGATGCCGAAGGCCACGATCGCTTCGAGAAGGACTTCGGTGTCCGAAGTTCCGCGCCAAGGCTTGTCGAGCTCGGCCGCCATCTCGGCCCGGTTATAGAGCTCGCCGTTGTAGGTGATGACGATACGGCCGTCTGCGCTCGTCATCGGCTGCAAGCCGGTCGGGGTGAGATCGATGATCGCAAGCCGGCGATGGCCGAGCGCGATGCCGACCGCGGGATCGGTCCAATGCCCGTCGCCATCGGGGCCGCGATAAGCGATCGCGTCGGTCATGGCGCGCGCCTGCGCGGCGAGTTCCTCAGGCGCAGCACCCGCAAATCGCCACAGGCCGGCAATGCCGCACATCAGGCCGACACCCTCGATTGATCCGCGAGACAGGCGCGCAGAACCTCGTCGATCGCCACGGCCCTGGCGTGCCAGGAATGCGCGGCGCGCACCAGGGCCGCGCCACGCTGCCCCATCTCCCGCGCTTGCGCCGGGTTGGCGGCGAGTTGCGCGACGGCCCGCGCCAGCGCCGGCGCGTCCTGGCAGGGCACGACGAGACCGCAGCGCCCTTCCCGCACCAGTTCCGACTGTCCCGGCAGCTCCGTCACGATCGCGGGAATCCCGCACGCCAGCGTCTCGAACAGCTTGAGCGGATTCATCCCGGTCGACGAGCGTCCGCGCGGATTGGTCATCGGAATCAGGCCGGCGAGCGCGCCGGCGATCAGGCCGGGAATTTCCTCGTAGGGTCGATAGCCCATCCAGCGGATCGGAAGCCCGGACCGCACCCCAGCCTCGACGAAGTTCTGCCGCACGCCCGTGCCGATGATGACGAGCAGAAGGCCGCGCGGCCAATCGGGATGACGGACGGCGTCGACCATGACATCAACCCCGTGCCAGTCCGTGAGGCCGCCGAAGAAAACCACGAAAGGATCCGCAACGGTCCGGTCGATCGGATGAAAAAGGTCCGTATTCGCCGCGTTGGGCACGACCGAGATGCGATCGTGATGGACTTGGTCGCGCAGCAATTGCGCAAGCTCCTTGGCGACGGGAAAAAGATGATCGGCGCGCCGGTACTGCGACACATAGAGCCAGCGCAGCAGCGGACGCAGCGGCGCGAGCCAGGGCCGGCTGACGATCAGGTCGAGCTCGGTCCCGTTGATTTCCTGGACGACCACGCGTCCCTTCATCCTCGCCGCGATCGCGACCGGCCACGCCAGGGCATGGGCGCGCACGTAGAGGGCGTCGTGGCTGCCCAAGGCCTTCACGGCGCTCCACATCGCCCGCACGTACTCGATCAGCTTGGCCACGGCGCTGCGCGGCCGGTTCGGGCTCGACGGCCGCGGCGTGAACAGGTCGACACGCCATCCGAGCGCGCGCAGATTGGCGACGATCTCGTTGATATGCACGTAGCTCGCCTGCCCTTTGTGGGGCAGATCGAGCGCGAAATACGCAATGCTCCCGCGTTCCGGGTTCGACATCGGCGCGTGAGTTCTTTCGTTTACCGCTGCGTGATTATCAGGGCGCAGAAGAGCCAATTTCACTTTCAATGTGATGCGGACGCCGGTAGATAGGTCGCATGGATCAAGATGTGTCGACGCGCGGACGGCTCACGCATGCGTAACGGCGAGCCCTACATCCTGGGAATTCACGACGGCCACAACTGCGGCGCGACGCTCACGCGCGGCGGCGCGATCGTGGCGTCGGTCTCGGAGGAGCGCCTGGCCCGCCGCAAGAATGCGATCGGCTATCCGCGCCGCGCGATCGAGGAGGTGCTGCGGATTGGCGGCATCGAGCCGCGCCAGATCGCCGACGTGGTCTATGCCTCGCTGTTCATGCATACGGCGTCGCACCTCGAGGACTTCTCGCAGTGGTACGCGGTCGGCATCGAGGAGCAGATCGCCGATGCGCGCACGCCGCCCGAATACGGCCGCAGCATCTTCGCGACTCGCAAGCGCGAGCGCATCGCCCAGGTGGTCGAGCATCTCGGCGTGGCGGAGGCGCATGTCAGCTTCGTCGAGCATCATCTCGCGCATCTCGCCGCCGCCTATTTCACGGCTCCGCGCGCGACGTTCGACCGCCCGATCCTCGGCCTCACCCTCGATGGCGCCGGCGACGGGCTCTGCGCCACCGTCTCGATCTGCCGCGGCAACACGATCGAGCGGATCGCCAAGACCGACCGCAACGCTTCGGTCGGCAAGATCTACTCGCGCGTCACCTATCTGATGGGCATGACGCCGTGGGAGCACGAGTACAAGCTGATGGGTCTTGCGCCCTACGCCGACCCGCAGCGCACGGAAGACGCCGCCAAGCCCCTGCATCGGCTGCTCGGCCTCACGGATGACGGCCTCGGCTTCGCGCTCAAGACCGAGCTCTCCACCAACTACTGCTACCGCTATCTGCGCACCGAGCTCGAGCGTGTGCGCTTCGACACAATTGCCGGGGCGACGCAACGGTTCACCGAGGACATGCTGATCGCCTGGGTGCGCGCTGCTATCCGCAAGACCGGCATCGGCGACATCGTGTGCGGCGGCGGCGTGTTCATGAACGTCAAGGCCAACATGCTGCTCGCCGAGCTGCCCGAGGTGCGCTCGATCTACGTGATGCCGAGCGCGAGCGATGAATCGCTCTCGATCGGCGCCTGCCTCGCGCGCCACTACGCGCTCAACCCGGACTTGGATTCGCGCGCGAGCCGCATCACCCATCTCTATTTCGGCGGCC
>DATBZM010000357.1:0-5792 GCA_036513175.1 Xanthobacteraceae bacterium
GTCCGCGTTCCTCACCGTCGGCGTGCTCGCGCTCGCCCTGCTCGGCACCGCCGCCAGCGCCTCGGCCGGCACGTGGTCTCAGGGCTGGGACCAGCGCCATCCGCGCCGCGCCGAGGTCAACGACCGGCTCGCGATCCAGAGTTTCCGCATCAATCGCGAATTTCGCGAGGGCGAGATCGGCTGGCACCAGGCGCGCGCGCTGCACGCCGAGGACCACGCAATCCGGCAGGAGGAGCGCGCCATGGCCTACGCGCGCGGCGGCACCATCTCGCGCGGCGAGCAGCGCCTGCTGAACCACGAGGAGAACTTCGTCAGCCACCAGATCGGCTACTGACGCTATCAACCCCTCCCCGCGCAGGCCGGGCTTGCTCGCCCGGCCTGGGCATGATTGACGCCGAACGCAGGCAAGCCCGAAATCGGAGGGAAGAGGGCGTATGGCTGCAATCAAAAACCGGAAAACTGCTTGCGATAAACCAGCTTGCAGCTCTCGAGCCGCATGGTTAGCCGCTTGACCTCGTCGGGTCGGCCGGCGCGTTGCGCCGCGCCGATCGCTTCGATGAAGCAATCCTTCATCTCGCCGTAGAAACCGGCTGGCGAGCGCGCATCATACATGTCGCTGTATGACTTTTCGGCCAGCGCTTCGCACTCGGCCATCGTGCGCAATTCGTCGTCGGGCGACTTCATCCGCTCCCCCTCATGAGCCACGATCCGGGTTTGACGGGGATCGCGCGCGACTCACCTGCCCCTCAACCGATCGTCAGTCCCATCTGGCGCAGCGCGAGCTGGCCGAGCAGGCCGGTCGGCGCGCCGAGCGTGTTGATGATCTCGAAATGATTGAGCCCTGGACCCTCGACCAGCTCGAGCGCGACCGGCACGCGGTGGCGCTCGATCGCGGCGGCGAAATCGCGTGCCTGCCGCTTGAACTCGTCGCTCTCGTGCTCGCCACAGGCGATCACGACCGGACAGGCGAGATGGCCGACATGGCGGATCGGGCTCAACGCCTCGACCTGGCGCTCGTCGAGCTGGACATAGCGATTGCGGCGGCTGCGCCGCACCGGCTCGAGGTCGTAGATGCCGCTGCAGCAGACCGCGCCCTTCACGGTCTCGAACGGCAGATCGAACTCCGCCTTCCAGTCGCCCGTGATGGCGGCGGCGGCGAGATGAGCGCCGGACGAATGGCCGGAGACGAAGATCCGCTCGGGATCGGCGCCGAGCGCCGCGGCGTTGCGGTAGAGCCAGGCGATCGCCGACTTCACCTGCCACACCATCTCGTCGAGCGAGACGTAGGGCAGCAGGGCAAAATCGAGCGCGGCGAAATGCGCCCCCGAGCGGACGAGATGCTCCGCCGCAAACGCGCTGTCGCGCTTGCCCAGCGTGCGCCAGGCGCCGCCGTGGACGAAGACATGGATCGGCGCATTCGGCCGCTGCGTGCGGAAGAGGTCGAGCGTCTCGGCGCGGCCCTCGCCATAGGCGTGCACCTCCGGCTCGCCGAGCCTTTCGCGCACGATCTCGCTGTCGATCGAATAGCCGTTGATCAGCGCAATCGCGTTGGCGGCCCAGGCACGCTGGTCGTATTGGCGGTCGAGCTCCGCCTGATCGTAGTCGCGAAAGACTTTTGCGCGCATCCAGCCGTCATCCATCAGCGCATATCCCGACGAAACGGATAGCGGTTCGCCGGCGAAAATGCGACCCATGGGAGGCGCCTTCGTCTGCAGGCGCGTGTGGATAGTCGGTGAGGTTGAACGGCCGCGATCGTGCGGCGGCGAGACGCGCCTTTCGGTCGCGGCCTCGATCCCGTCGAGGCGCGGCCCTCAGTTCTGAAAAAGCGGCGTGAACAGCGGCGCGAGCGCGGTCGCGATCATGCCGATAATGAGCGCGTAGGCGCAGGTCGCGCCGATCCATTCCAAGATGCCGACAAACGGTACGTCGTGACGCACACGCATGGTGGCCACCTCTGCTCGGAACAACCCGACTTTAGCAGAGACGTTCCGCCCGGTCCCGTTAAATGGGCGTAATAAAGCGGGCTGCGGCGGCGGTGCGCGACCACCGGCCGAAAGGGCCTACTCGGCGGCGTTGAGGTGCTGGTCGCGCCGCTGATAGAGCTTGTCGTCGGCGTAGCCCATGGTCTCGGGCCGCCCGCGGCCGAGCATGATCTGGACGTAGACGGGCGCGAGGCTGGCGTTCTCGTAGCCGTGGATGACGCCGGCCGGGCAGGCGATGCATTCCCATGGGCCGAGCCGCGTGGTCAGCCGCTTGCCTGCTTCGTCCTCGATGAAAACGTCGAGCATGCCCTGCAGGACGAAGAAGCACTCCTCGACCTCGTGCGTGTGCGCGGCGTTGCCCTGGCCGGGCTCGACATAGACGATCGAGAGGGTGAAATTGCCCGGCGGGATGATAGTCGGATCGTTGTGCTTGCCGGAGCCGCCAGCGCCGATGAAGCGGTGCTGGGCGCGCTTGTAGCCTTCGATCTTGGCGTCCTCGAACGCCGCCCAATCGGGCTTCTTGTCGCGGAAACGCCCGACATATTTCTGCAGGATCTCCTCGAGCGGCATGTCCACAAGCTCGGGCGGCCGCTGATGCCGTGCAACGCTCATGCGGGATCTCCTCTATCGGTTGTCGGTCGCGAAATTCGCGTCAAATCTAGGCGCCAATTGACCAGACAGTCAATCATTCCGCCGCGGCGCGTTTCACATTGATCAATTCCCACAGGCGCGGCGGCGACAGCGGCAGCTCGCGCGGCTCGACGCCGAACGCGGCGAGCGCGTTCGCGACCGCGTTCGCCATCACGCCGCCGGCCGCGATCATGCCGCCCTCGCCCGCGCCCTTGGCGCCGAGCGGATTGATCGGCGACGGCTTCTCGTCGGTCGCGATGCTGCGCAGGTTGGGAAAGTCGCTCGCGGTGGGCAGCAGGTAGTCCATCAGCGAGCCGGTCAGCAGCTGGCCGTGCTCGTCATAGACGAGGTGCTCGAGGAAGGTGCCGCCGAGGCCCTGCACCAGCGAGCCGATCACCTGGCCCTTCAGCGTGAGCGGATTGATGATGCGCCCCACGTCCTCGACCGCGACATAATCGACAATCTCGACGCGGCCGGTCTTGGCATCGACCGTCACGTGGGCTGCATGGGTCCCGTATGTCCAGGTGTGCTTCTTGTTGAAGAACGCGCCCTCGACCGCGATGCCGGCGAAGTCCGCAAGCGGCAGCGCGCGGCCGTCCGGGCTGCTCACCTCGTCGTCGCCGATCCGCACCGCCTCGGCGGCGCAGCCGAGGCGCGTGCCCGCCTCGGTGCGAACGGCGGCGCGGAATTTCTCCACCGCGTCGAGCAGCGCCGAGCCGCCCATCACGACCGAGCGCGAGTGATAGGCGCCGTAGCCGTCGCTCACATAGGCGGTCGAGCCGTGCAGCACCTCGCGGATGCGCTCGAGCGGCACCTCGAGCGCATCGGCGGCGATCTGGGCAAACACCGTCTCGACCCCCTGCCCGACCGCCGACGAGCCCATCGACACCGTGAAGGTCGCGTCGTCGTTGAGCGCGACCTTGGCGCTTTCCTTCGGCCCGGCGGCGCCGCCCTCGATGAAGCAGCCGAGCGCGAGGCCGTGATAGCGGCCGTCGATCAGCTGGCCCTGCAGCTTCTGCTTCTCGTTCCAGCCGATCTCGGCGAGGCAGCGGTCGAGCGTCACCTGATAGTCGCCGCTGTCGAGCTCGTCCTTGCTCTCGAACGGCGTGATGGTGGCGAGCCGATAGGGCATCTCGGCGTCGGCGACGAGGTTGCGGCGGCGAAACCCGATCGGGTCGAGACGCAGCTCCTTGGCGACGAGGTCGAGCAGCCGCTCGCGGAAGAAGTCGGTCTCGAACCGGCCGGGCCCCCGATAGGTGCCGACCGGCGTCTTGTTGGTCATGAACAGGGTGACGTCGATGTCGATGTGCTCGATGCGGTACGGCCCCGACATGAACTGCGCGATGTTGCGCGAGCCGACCGCGCCGTTGGTGCGCATGTAGGCGCCCATGTCCGTAAAAGTGTGGCCGCGCAGGCCGAGAATCTTTCCCTCGCGCGTGCACGCGATCTCGACGTCGGCTTCCGCCTCGCGCGCGTGGTTCATCGCCATCAGGTTTTCGCGCCGATCCTCGATCCATTTGACCGGACGGCCGACATGGCGCGCCGCGAACGGGATCAAGAAATCCTCCGGGTAGAACTCGCCGCGCGCGCCAAAACCGCCGCCGACGTCGTTCTCGACCATGTCGATTGCGGCTTCCGGCAGGCCGATCTGCGCCGCCAGAATGCGGCGGTTGAAGAACGGCACCTTGGCGGCGCCGAACACGCGCAGAATCCCGGCCGCCGCGTCCCATTCGGCGAGCACGCCGCGCGGCTCCATGGTGAGCCCGTAGTGGCGCTGCACCTTGAAGCGCTCGCGCCGGCGATAGGGCGCGCCCTGGAACGCGGCTGCCGCATCGCCGCGCTCGGCGCGAAACGTCAGCGGCAGATTGCTGCCCGCCGGCTCGAACAGCAGGCTCGCGCCGCTCTCCGCGCCGGCGCGGTCGGTCACAGCCGGCAGCGGCTCGATGTCGACCGCGATCGCCTCGAGCGCATCCTCGCCGAGCGCCGCGCTGTCGGCGAGCACCACCGCGATCGGCTCGCCGACATAGCGCACCTTGTCGGCCGCGATCACGGGCTGCTCGAACGGCTTGAAGTCGGGCAGCGGCTGCAGCCGCATCGGGATGATGGGCGGGCGTTCGCCCATGTCCCTGGCGGTGATCACGGCATACACGCCGGGAATTTTCATCGCCGCCGACGCATCGATCGCGCGGATGCGCCCATGCGCGACCGCGCTGCGCAGGATCACGGCGTGCAGCAGGCCGGCCGGCGCGAGATCGTCGACATATTGCCCGCGCCCGCGCACGAAGCGCAGATCCTCGCGCCGCTCGATCGGCGCGCCGATGAAGGTGTTCCTCATCGCGGCTCGCCCTGCGGCTTGCGATAGGCGCTGCGCGCGTCGAGCACCGCCTCGACGATCGAGATGTAGCCGGTGCACCGGCAGAGATTGCCGGACAGCACCTCGCGCACGCGGTCTGCGTCGCAGTCGGGCTCCTCGCTGAGCAGCGCGTGCGCGGTGGTGATCATGCCGGGCGTGCAGAAGCCGCATTGCAGCGCGTGATGCTTGCGGAACGATTTCTGCAGCGGCGTGAGATCGTCGTCGTTCGACAGCCCCTCGATAGTGGTGACGCTGTGCCCTTCCGCCTGCACGGCGAGCATGAGGCAGGAACGCACCGCCTCGCCGTCGAGCAGCACCGTGCAGGCGCCGCACACGCCGTGCTCGCAGCCCACATGGGTGCCGGTGAGCCGCAGCACGTGGCGCAGGCAGTCGACGAGCGTCATGCGCGGCTCGACCGCGACCTCGACCGTCTTGCCGTTGACCTCGAATTTAGTCGCCATGCGGGCTCCGTTCAGGCCGTCGCCGCCAGCAGCGCGCGCTCGACCATGGTGCCGACGAGCGAGCGGCGGTAGGCGGCGCTGGCGTGGATGTCGGCCTGGGGCGTCACGGCGGCCGAGGTGGCCGCCGCGGCGCGCGCGATCGTGTCGGCATCGATCGGCGCACCGTTGAGGACCGCCTCGACCGGCGCAAGCCGCGCCGGGCGATCGCCGACGCCGATAACGCCCACATGCGCGTTTGTGCCGCGCCCGGCCGCATCGGGATCGTAGAAGACGGCGGCCGCCGCGATGGCAAAATCGCCGCGCCGCAGCGCGAATTCCTCGAAGCCGAAGCGGCGGCCCGCGGGCCACGCGGGCAAACGGATTTCC
>DATBZM010000358.1:0-3210 GCA_036513175.1 Xanthobacteraceae bacterium
TGAGCACCGGGACGCTGCTCGACAGCCAGCGCTTCCGCGTGCATCTCGCGCGCCATTTCGCCGTCGATGCCGCAACCGTCGAGGCCCAGGTGATCGGCGACCACGGCACCGCGCAGGTCTTTCTGTGGTCGTCGGCGCGCATCGGCGGGGTGCCGGTGGAGAAGCTCGTCGCGACGCGAGGCCAGGATTACGCGGCGCTGCGAAAACAGCTCGAAGCGGACGTGCGCTACGCCAACATCACGATCATCGAGGGCAACAATGCGAGCCAGTTCGGCATCGGCATCGTCTCGGCCCGCATCGCCGAGATGGTCTTGCGCGACGAGCGCGCCGTGGTGCCGATCGGCAGCTACCAGAAGCTTTTCGGCGTGACGCTGTCGCTGCCGAGCGTGATCGGCCGCAATGGCGTCGCCGAGGTCTTGATGCCGGAGATGACGGCCGCGGAGCGCCAGGGATTGGAGAAGAGCGCCGAGACGCTGCGCAATGCGCTGCAGCGCGTGCAGCAGGAAGCGGCGTAGCGGCGGTCGCACCCCCACTCCTCCTCATCCTGAGGGGCCCGCCTTCGCCAAGGCTTCGGCGGGCGTCTCGACTTGTCCGCCGTAGCCCGAAGGGCGAAGGCGGAAGGATGGGCCGCGGGCGCAAGCGGCGCCGCTTGCGCGCGTTGCCCATGGTTCGAGACGCCGCGCTGACGCGCGGCTCCTCACCATGAGGAGAACGTTGGGGCGCGCGGCCTAACTCTACCCGTCCAGCTCCTTGTAGTGCCGGAAGATGCCCATCTCGTTGAAGGGGATGCGCCGCCCGCTTGCAAGGTAGGCGGCGATGTGCCGGCGCTTGGCGACGCGGTCGTGCACGTCGACCACGCGCGGCGCTTTCTTCTCCAGCCGCTTCATCATCTGCGGAAAGGCATAGCGCAGGCCTTCGACGATCTGGAACAGCGATAGATCCGGATAGCTCAGGCGGCGGCCGAGCAGGAACGGCCCGCCGCTCCGCGCGATCACGTCGTCGAAGTAGCCTAAAGTTTTCGGCGCGCGGCGTTGGCGGAAATCCGCCGCACGCTGCTTCGCCTCCTTCTTCTGGTCCTCGTAATAGAGGCCCGACGCGATCGGATGATGGGTGTCATGGACCTCGACAACGAAGTCCGCGATGGTGAGCTGCAGCTGATGCGACCACAGGCGGCCGGCTTCCGGCTTCGGCGCAAGATCGTGGCGTGCGCCGAGATAAAACAAGATGTTCGCGGTCTGCGCGATCATGAGCTTGCCGGCCTTGAGGAAGGGCGGCGCGAACGGCGGATGATCGAGCCGCGCGCTGCGCATCAGCGCCATCATCTTGTCCACGCCGCTGCCACGGCGTGCCACATCGACATAATCGGCGCCCGCCTCCTCGAGCGCGAGGCGGACGAACTCGCCGCGCCCCTGGATCTCGGGCCAGTAATAGAGCTCGTAGCGCATGGGCCGCCTCGTCGCTGTCCGCCGCTGCCAGCTTCCGCCCGCCGGCGCATGAGATCAAGCGGCAAGGTCTGGCGTCATGGTCAGGCGTAACGGCGCCATGCAGGCGCGCCGCGCGGGGTATACGGATTTGGTTGCCCTCCCGGCGCCGCCGCATGCTACCAAGCCGCCTCGCGCCCTGCCTCCAGGAGACGATGTCCTTGACCGCATCCGGCAGCATCGAGCGCCGCGCTGCGGTCCGGCCGAAGCCGGAGCGGCGCGAGCACATCCCGCTCGGCATCTTCTACATGATCAGCGCGACCGCGGTGTTCGCCGCGTCGAGCGCGATCTCGAAGCTCCTGGTCGTCACCTATCCGGTCGGCGAGGTCCTGTTCGCGCGCAACATCGTCGGCATCGTGCTGGTCGGCGCCTTCATCCTCCCGCGTTTCGGCCTCATGGTGTTCGAGACGCGCAAGCTGTCCTCGCACGCGGTGCGCAGCGTGTCGCAATGCTGCTCGCAGACCTTCATCCTGCTTGCCTTTAGCATGATGCCGCTCGCCGGCGCGGTGGCGATCAACTTCTCGGCGCCGCTGTTCGCCACCCTGGTCGCCGCGGTCCTGTTCAAGGAATACGTCGGGCCGGCGCGCTGGCTCGCGCTCCTGGTCGGCTTCCTCGGCGTGCTCATGGTGACGCATCCGGGCGCCGGCACGTTCCAGCTCGGCTCGCTGTTCGCGCTCGGCAACGCCATTCTCTACGGCTCGGTCACGGTCGGGGTGCGGCGCATGACGGCGACCGAATCGACCGAGACGCTCACCATGTACCAGCTCGTTTTCCTCACCTGCTTCTTCGCGTTGTCGCTGCCGTTCGCCTGCGTCATGCCGAGCTGGAGCGATGCCGGCATGATGTTCATCAACGGCGTCGCCAACGCGCTCGGCCAGTACTGGTGGACACGCTCGTTGCACCTCGCGCCGACCTCGGCGGTGGTGCCGTTCAACTATTTCTCGCTCGTGTGGGCGATGATCCTCGGCCTGTTGATCTGGGGCGACGTGCCGACGCTGCCGCTGCTCGCCGGCTCGGCGATCGTGGTCGGATCGGGGCTCTTTCTCTTGTGGAGCGAGACGACGGGGAGACGAAGGCGAGTGGCGAATAGGAAGTAGCGAATGGCGAATAGTGAGTAGTTGAAACGCCCCTTTCTATTCGCTACTCGCTACTCGCCATTCGTCACAAAAATCCGGAGGAAAATCTCATGAGCTTGCAAGTGCGCCGCATCGTCACCGGGCACGACGACAAGGGCAATGCGATCGTCAAGATCGACGAAATTACCAAGAACGTCGCCTCCGCCCGGCCGGGCGCGCAGTCATCGGTGATCTGGACGACCAGCGGATGGCCGATCGACAACGACGGCGACGAGGATCCGTCCGGGCAGAAGATCGGGCTGACCATCGACAACGGCACGGTGTTTCGCGTGCTGCGGCTCGAGCCCGGCAACATCCCGCGCGTGCACCGCACCGACTCGATTGACTACGCGGTCGTCATGGCGGGAGAGATCGACATGGAGCTCGACAACGGGGTCAGCGTGCATCTCAAAGCCGGCGACACGCTGGTGCAGCGCGGCACCGTCCACAACTGGGCGAACCGCGGCACCGAGCCCTGCGTCATCGCCTTCATCCTGATCAGCGCGAAGCCGGTGAGCGTCGCCGGCAAGACGCTGCACGCGCAAGGGTAAAGCGTTTACCGCAACACGCGCATGCGCTTGCGCCCTCTCCCCCGCTTGCGGGGGAGAGTTGGA
>DATBZM010000359.1:0-5576 GCA_036513175.1 Xanthobacteraceae bacterium
GATCGGCGCGCTCTATCCAGCCTGGCGTGCGGTCCGGATGATGCCGGCCGAGGCGCTGCGGCGGGCGTAAACCGAGCCGCTCGGTACTGTCCGAATCTTCGGCAACGTACGGCGACTCGGCCCAAAAAAGCGCCACAGCTAATCGCTCAGACCCGCAGTCGCCGCTGGCGGCAGGGCGCCGAAAGCACTTTCCAACAGGCTGCGACGGATTCGCAGCGCGGTGAAACGGCAGCGCGGCGGCTAGATTCTTGCAAGCAGATATCCCGGAGACGAGTTCCGCCAAGGGCTTGATATTCGGGAGAAAACCGCATGCCGCAACCGTTACGCCTCACCCGTCGCAGGCTTGTCGGTACGATTGCGGGCGCCGGCGTCTCGGCCGCCGCCGGCTGGTTTCCCCGCCCCGCCATCGCCCAGACCGTGAAGGTCCGTTACACCCTCTCCTGGCTGCCGACCGGGCAGTACGCCTACATCTACGCGGCGCGCCAGCTCGGCTATTTCAAGAAGCGCGGCATCGATCTCGACATTGCGCGCGGCTACGGCTCGATGGCGGCGATCCAGGCGGTCGCGGCCGGCCAGTTCGAGATGGGCGGCGCGCAGACCGGCGGCAATCTGCTCTCGATCATGAAGGGCATGGATCTGCGGCTCGTCGGCACGCAGGGCTATGACGCGACGCTCGGTGTGCTGGTGCTCGACAAGTCGCCGATCAAGACGCCGAAGGATCTGGAGGGACGCAAGATCGGCGTGTCGGCCGCCGGCGGCGACACGGCGTTCCTGCCTGCCTATTGCCGCCTCTCGGGCGTCGACTTCGACAAGGTCTCGGTCGTCCAGCTCGACAGCAAGATTCTCGAGCAGTCGGCGATGTCCGGCGTGGTCGATGCGATCGTGGTGACCGGGCTGAGCTCGATCCCGAACTTCGTCTCCGAGGACGTTCCGATCCGGCTGATGCCGTTCTCCGCCTCCGGGCTGCAATTCTACTGGCTCAACACGATCACGACCGCAAGCTTCCTCGCCAAGAACAAGGCGCTGGTCGACAACGTCCAGGAAGGCATCATCGAGGGCATGAAGTTCATGCTGCTCAATCCCGCCGAGGCGATGGAGCGGCATCTGCAGGAGCATGAGGAGCTCGCGATCGGCCACAACGGCAAGCTCTATGTCGAGCTCGGCATGGGCATGACGCGGGCGATCATGACGGCACCGGAGTCGATCGAGCACGGCCTCGGCTACACCGACCTCGCCAAGATCGACCAGCAGGCGAAGACCGTGAAGCAATACGCCGCGACCGCGAAGGATCGCGATCCGCCGCCGGCCGCGACCTTCTGCAGCAACGACCACGTCGGCAAGGTGACCCTGACGACCGCCGAATGGGACCAGGTGCGCGCCAGCACGCAGAAATACGCCAAGCTGCTCGGCAGGGCCTGACCATGGACCCGGAGATCAGCTGCGAGCGTGTGCGCAAGGTTTTTGGCCGCGGAGCGGCGTCGTTCGAGGCCGTCAGCAATGCCACGTTCGCGGTGCAGCAGGGCGAGTTCATCTCGCTGCTCGGCCCGAGCGGCTGCGGCAAGAGCACGCTCTTGATGATGATCGCCGGCCTGGAGGCGGCGACCGAGGGACGCATTCTCGCGGGCGGCGCGATTCTCGACGGGCCGCGCGCCGAGATCGGCATCGTGTTCCAGGACCCGACCTTGCTGCCGTGGAAGACCGCGTGGGAAAACATCATGTTCCCGATCGAGATGATGGGACGCAGCCGCACGGCGCATGCCGATCGCGCCAACGAGCTGCTGCGCCTCGTCGGCCTCGCCGATGCGGGCAACAAGCGGCCGAGCCAGCTGTCCGGCGGCATGCGGCAACGGGTGTCGCTCTGCCGCGCGCTGATCGCCGATCCGAGCATCCTGCTGATGGACGAGCCGTTCAGCGCGCTCGATGCGATCACCCGCGACGACATGAACGTCGTGCTGCTCGAGCTGTGGGAGCGCTATCGCAAGACGGTGCTGTTCGTGACGCACAGCATCCGCGAGGCCGTCCTTTTGTCCGACCGCATCCTCGTGATGGGACGCAGCCCGTCGCGCATCCTCGCCGAGGTGGCGGTGCCATTCGCGCGGCCGCGCACCTTCGACCTCGGCGAAAGCCCCGAATTCAACGAGCTGTGCGGCCTGTTGCGCCAGCACATAACCGCGGCGCGCGAGGGCGCCGCCGTGAGGCATTGAGCATGTCGGACGACCGCGCCTCATGGCCCGCGCTCGCCCCGGTGCGTGGCCTCGACGTCGCCGGGTTGTGGACGGCCCTGTGGTCGCGCCAGCTGCCCGCCCTGATCCTGCCGGCCGCGACCGCCTTCCTTTTTCTGCTCGCCTGGCAGGCCGTCGCGGTCCTCGGCCATATCTCGCCGACGATCCTCCCGCCGCCGACCATGATCATGCAGCAGCTCCTCGACAACTTTCCGCTGATCATGAAGCACACGATCCCGACCACGCTGGAGACGCTCGCTGCCTTCGCGCTGTCGATCCCGATCGGCATCGCGCTCGCCGCCCTGATGGTCTATTCGGCCACCGCCTTCCAGGCGCTCTATCCGAACGTGATCTTCTTCCAGCTCATTCCGAAGATCGCGCTGGCGCCGCTGTTCATTGCCTGGCTCGGCATCGGGCCCTCATCGCGCATCACCTTCTCGATCTTCATCTGCTTCTTTCCGATCCTGATTGCCACCGTCGCGGGCCTGCGCTCGGTCGACGCCAATATGCTGCGGCTGTGCCGCTCGCTGCGCATGTCGACCTGGCAGGTGCTGGTGCGCGTGCGCTTCCCCAGCGCGATGACCCACATATTCAGCGGCATGAAGGTCGCAGTCACGCTCGCGATCATCGGCATCGTGGTGGGCGAGTTCATCGCCTCGCAGCGCGGGCTCGGCTATCTCATCCTGTTCGCCTCGTCGCGCCAGCAGACCGATCTCGCGCTCGCCTGCATCGCGGCCCTGTGCGCGGCCGGGCTCGTGCTCTACGGCGCCGTGGTCCTGGCCGAAAAGGCGATGATGCGGCTCTACGACGCGCGGTGAAGCGCGATGACTTTTCTTCGAATCGTCATCACGCTTCAACTCATCATCCGAGCATGATCTTATCCGAAAATCGGTGCCCACTTTTCGGGATCATGCTCTGACGCCCTTCGCCGATAAGCTCCAGGATGCGGCCGGGCGTGAGCGGCGTCTCGGTGATCCGCACGTCATACGGGGCCAAAGCGTCCTCGATCGCCGACATGAGCGCGGCAGCCGCCGGAACGACCCCGCATTCGCCCACGCCCTTGACGCCGAGCGGATTGAGCGGCGACGGCGAGACGTGGGTGATGATCTCGATCTGTGGCAGCTCGGGCGCAGTCGGCAGCAGATAGTCGGCGAAATTCGTGGTCAGCGGCTGCGCGCTCTCGTCGTAGCACATGCGCTCGAGCAGCGCATTGCCGACGCCGTGTGCCACCCCGCCGAGGATCTGGCCTTCGACCAGCATCGGATTGATCATGCGCCCGCAATCGCTGACCACCACATAGCGCAGGATGCGAACCGCGCCGGTCTCGACATCGACCTCGACCTCGACGGCATGACAGGCATTGCTGTAGGCGAGGCCCGTGGGCAGGAAGTTGGTGGTCTGCTCGAGGCCCGGCTCGATCCCCTTGGGCAGCGAATAGCCCGGTCTGCCGCTCGCCTTGCGCGACAGCTCGCCAAGCCCGATCGACAGATTGGACCCCGGCGCGATCACGCGGCCGTCCTGCAGCGCCAGCGTCTCGACCGCGACGCCGAGCACATCGGCCGCGACCTTGAGCGTCTTGTCGCGCACCGCCCTGGCGGCGATATGCGCCGAGGACCCCGCATTCACGGTCTGCCGGCTGGCGAAGCCGCCGTGCCCCATGGGCACATAGCCGGTATCGCCGGCGACGACGGTGATGTCGGCCGGCCGCACGCCGAGCTCGTCGGCGGCGATTTGCGCCAGCATCGTCTTGGTGCTCTGGCCCATCGGCGCCGCGCCCGTATAGACCGAAATGCGGCCTGAGCGGCCGATGCGCACCACGGCGGTTTCGAACGGTCCGCGGCCGGTGCCCTTGACGCCGTGCGCAAGCCCGATGCCGATGTATCGACCTGCCTGCCGCGCCGCCGATTGCCGCGCCGCATGATCGGTGTAGCCGATCGCGCGCAAGGCCAGCGCCTGGCATTCGGGAAAGTCGCCGCTGTCGTATTTGACCGGCGTGCCGGCGCGCGTCTTGAGCGGCGTCGTGTAGGGCATCGACTCGGCCCGGATGAGGTTGCGCTCGCGAATCGTCGCGCGATCAATGCCCAGTCGCGCCGCCGCATGGTCGAGCAGCCGCTCGATCGCAAAGGCCGCCTGCGGATAGCCGGCGCCGCGCACCGGCATGGTCGGTACCTTGTTGGTCTCGACCGCCAGCACCCGCAGCGAATAATTCGGCAGCCGATACGGCCCGGGCAGCGCGGTCGCCGAATTATAGGGAACGTTGACGCCTTGCGGCGTGTAGGCGCCTTGGTCGTTGATCAGCGTGCCGCGCACGCCGAGGATCTCGCCGCGCTCGGTCAGCGCGATCTGCAGCTCCCAGAATTGATCGCGCTCCTGGATCGAGGCGAGAAAATGCTCGCGCCGGTCCTCGGTCCAGCGCACCGGCCGGCCCACCATGCGGGCGGCGAGCGCCACGACCACCTCTTCGGGATAAGCCAGATACTTGGCGCCGAAGCCGCCACCGACGTCCGGCGTGATCACGCGCAACCGGTCGTCGTCGACACCCAGCAGCTCGACCAGCGTGAGAAGAACCTCGTGCGGGCTCTGGGTCGAGCTCCACACGGTGGTGCGATCCTCGGCCGGATCGTGGCGCGCGAGCACGCCGCGGCCCTCGAGCGGATGGGCGCAGCCGCGATGCTGCGAGAGCGCAAGGTCGAAGACGTGCGCGGCGCCCGCAAAGGCACGGTCGCAATCGCCGTAGGCGACCGTGAAGTCGGCGAGGATATTGCTCGGCACCCTGCGATGCACCGGCGCCGCATCGGCGCGGGCTGCATCGCGGCAGTCGGCCACGGCGGCGAGCAGCTCGTAAGCAATCGCAACGCGCGCCGCGGCGTCTTCCGCGACATAGCGGTCGTCCGCAATTACGATGGCGATCGGATCGCCCACATAACAGACCTCGTCACGGGCGAGGATGAACGGCGTGACGTGATCGCGCGGACCCTTCTTGGCCAGGCCCTGCAGCTCGGCGAGCGATTGCGGCAGCGGGATACGATCGGCCGTGAGATGCGGACGCAGATCCTCGAGCGTGTAGACCGCATGCACGCCGGCCATGGCGCGCGCCGCCGACGCATCGATCCGCCTGATCGCCGCGTGCGCGTGCGGACTGCGCACGAAGACGGCGACGAGTGTTCCGGGCAGCCTGACGTCGTCGACGAAGCCCGCGCGGCCGCGCAGCAGCGCGGGATCTTCCACTCTCAGCACGCGCTCGCCGACGTTGCGCCGTGGTGTGGAATGTGGAAGCGCGGTCATGCGCCTACGGCATCCCAGGCGGACAACCGCGCGGCATTGCGGCCGGCGGTCCAGCCGCCGACGAAGCAC
>DATBZM010000360.1:0-20843 GCA_036513175.1 Xanthobacteraceae bacterium
TGCCACATAGCCGGATGATGCGCAGCGCGGACATCCGCGCTGCGCTCACTACTCGCCGCGTGCCGCGTCGCGCACCATGCGCTCGATGCCTTTGACCACGCGGGCGAGCCGCTCGAAGTCCACCTTGTCGGGCAGGTCGAAGGCCGTGTGGTAGTACGGGTAGCGGAACGGTGCGGTGTCGGTGAGCATGATCGCCGGGAAGCCTGCCTGCTCGAACGCCCAGTGGTCCGACCAGTCGATCCCCGGGATCGACGCCGGCGCAACGCCGCCGATGGTCGGAAATTTCGTGTGCGCCCGGAATGACCCGATCGAGGCGCGCACCAGCGGCCGCGCCGCCAGCGTGCCGACGAAGGCGAGGAAATCGCCACGGTCGGGAAAGATCAGGCCGAACGGATACGGATAGCGCTGGCTGCCGGGCTTGTCCGAGTAGTAGCCGATCGTCTCGAGCGAATACATCGCGACGATCCGTTCTTTGCGCGCCGCGAGCGCGCTCGCGTATTGCCAGCTGCCCATCTCCTCGGTGCGGAAATAGGGCGGTTCCTCGTTGACGAACAGGACCAGGCGGATACGCCGCGTCGTCGCACCCTTGAGGTCGCTGAGCAGCCGCGCGAGCTCGATCACGGCCGCGGCGCCGCTGCCGTTGTCGTTTGCCCCGGGCGCGCCGGGGGCGCTGTCGTAGTGCGCGCCGACCACCACCGTCTCGGAGGCGGGGCCGGGGTCGCGCGGCTCGATCACGACCTCGATGTTGCGCACGCTTTTGCTGCCCGACACGTAGTCGTCGGCATCGAACGTCTGGCGGTTGACGGCATAGCCGTAGGACTCAAGCGTGGTCTCGATATAGCGCGCGGATTTTTCCAGCTCGTCGTAATGCGCGACGTTGTGCTCGCGGCTCGCGATTGCCACGATGTGACCCTTGAGCCGCGGCGCGAGCGCGCGCTCCTCGTCGGTCAGCGGCGGCAGCGGACCACGGTAGGAACGGCCGGGGACACCCGCCATGTAGTAGATCGCGCCGCCGATGACGACGGCCACGGCGGCGATCAGGATGGCAAAGAAGAGCAACATCCGCCGCACCATCCGTGTGCCCCGCCTTCTCGGGTGCGCATCGGCGCATATCCTTGTCGGCGAACCGGTGTCCATCCCGGATCAAGTCCGGGACAGGCTTTCGCCGGGATATGCGCTGGGCGCACGCAGGAACGCGGGCGCGCTACCCCGTGCGGCGGCCGCGCGGCTCGGGCCGGGTCTCGGCGCCGGGCGCAAGGCGCTTGTCGAGATAGGCGCTGACCGAGATCATCAGCGGCTCGATCTTGCCGTCGAAGAAATGGTTGGCGCCTTGCACGATCTTCTGCTCGATCACGATGCCCTTCTGCGTCTTGAGCTTCTCGACGAGGCCGGTCACGTCCTTTTGCGGCACCACCGCATCCTTGTCGCCATGGATGATCAGGCCGGAGGACGGGCAGGGGGCGAGAAACGAGAAGTCGTAGAGGTTCGCGGGCGGCGCGATCGAGATGAAGCCTTCGATCTCGGGCCGCCGCATCAGGAGCTGCATGCCGATCCAGGCGCCGAACGAGAAGCCGGCGATCCAGCAGCTCCTCGCCTCCGGATTGATCGTCTGCGCCCAGTCGAGGGCGGAGGCGGCATCCGACAGCTCGCCGGTGCCATGGTCGAACGAGCCCTGGCTGCGGCCGACGCCGCGGAAGTTGAAGCGCAGCACCGCGAAATTGCGATGCGCGAACGCATAGTAGAGCTGATAAATGATCTGGTGGTTCATCGTGCCGCCGAACTGCGGGTGCGGGTGCAGGATGATCGCGATCGGCGCGTTCTTCTGCTTGGCCGGATGGAAGCGGCCTTCGATCCGTCCGGCGGATCCGGTGAAAATGACTTCGGGCATCGGGACCTCGATCGAAGGGGGCTGGGTGCGAAGCCTCGGCGGCCGCGCGCTTGACTGGTCGCGCCTGTCGCCGTAAGTGCTTGGAACTATTCTAATATCGCGGAAGGATCCGGGCCCGGCGGCGCATCGCAATGCGCGCGAGCCGCCGCTTTCTACCATGACTGGCGGGGCCAAAAGCAAGGACTATGATGGGCTTTGATCACTGCAGGTAGCCCCATGACGGAGCGCATTTATCTCGACTGGAACGCGACCGCGCCGCTGCGCCCGGCGGCGCGCGCCGCCATGCTCGCGGCGCTCGACCATGTGGGCAACGCGTCCTCGGTCCATGCCGAGGGCCGTGCGGCGCGGCACCTTGTCGAGGCGGCGCGCGAGCAGGTCGCGGCGCTGGTGGGCGCGCAGGCCGGCAATGTCGTCTTCACGTCGGGTGGGACCGAGGCCAACATGCAGGCCTTGAGCCCGGCGATCGAATGCCCGCGCGACCGCGGCTCGCTCAACGGCCTGCTGGCGAGCGCGGTCGAGCACGCGTCCGTACGCAGTGGCGGCCGATTTGCTCCCAATGCGGTTGAGGAAATCCCGGTAACATCCGACGGAATTGTCGATTTGGCTTGGCTAAAGGAACGGCTGGAAGAGCTCTATCGACGCGGTAGGCGGCAGCTGGTCTCGATCATGCATGCCAACAATGAGACCGGTGTGGTCCAGCCGATCGCGGCGGCGGCCCGGATCGTTGCCTCGGTCGACGGCCTGCTGCACGTCGACGCCGTTCAGACGGCGGGGCGGATTCCCTGCGACATCAAGGTGCTCGGGGCAAATCTTTTGACCATTTCCGGCCATAAGCTGGGCGGACCACAGGGCAGCGGGGCGCTCGTGAAGGCGTCCGAAGGGTTCCAGCTCGACGACCCCTTGATCAAGGGTGGCGGCCAGGAGCGTGGCAGCCGCGCTGGCACCGAGAACGTGCCGGCGATTGCGGGTTTTGGCGCGGCCGCACGGGCGGCGCGCGAGGCGCTGATAGCCGATGGCGCGCGGCTCGCGGCGCTGCGCGGGCGGCTGGAGGCAGGATTGCGGGAAATTGCCGCCGGAACCGTCATCTTTGGCGAGAGGGTCGAACGGCTACCCAATACCACCCTGTTTGCGGTTCCGGGCCTCAAGGCGCAAACCGCCCTGATGGCGTTGGACCTTGCCGGCGTCGCGGTCTCGTCCGGCTCGGCCTGCTCCTCGGGTAAAGTCGCGGCCTCCCACGTGCTCAACGCCATGGGAGCGGCTCCAGACCTCGCGGGCGGGGCGATCCGGGTGAGCCTCGGCTGGGAAACCCGCGAAACCGAGGTCGAGGACTTCCTTATCGCTTGGAGTAAAACCGTTTCGCGCTTATCTAGGGGGAAGAAAACAGGCCTCGCGGCCTGACCCCAAGCGAACGAGATGCAATCGAGGGTGAACTTCGGAACCAGTCCGGACACCATACGCCTAAATCCAACCCGCGGACCTTGAATCCGCAGCGGAGGGACGAATGCCTGCCGTCCAGGAGACGGTCGATCGGGTTCGCCTGATCGATGTCGACCAATACAAATATGGATTCGAGACGCTGATCGAATCCGAGAAGGCCCCGAAGGGCCTCTCGGAGGATACGGTCCGTTTCATCTCGGCCAAGAAGAACGAGCCCGAGTGGATGCTGGCGTGGCGGCTCGAGGCCTATCGCCACTGGCTGACCATGCGCGAGCCCACCTGGGCGCGCGTCGACTATCCGAAGATCGACTACCAGGACATGTATTACTACTCGGCGCCGAAGCGGAAGGCGCTGGCGTCGCTCGACGAGGTCGACCCTGAGATCCTCAAGACCTACGAGAAGCTCGGCATCCCGCTGCGCGAGCAGGAGATGCTGGCCGGCGTCGAGCGGCCGGCCGGCGCCTCGCGCGTCGCGGTCGACGCGGTGTTCGACTCGGTCTCGGTCGCCACCACCTTCAAGGAGGAGCTCAAGAAGGCCGGCGTGATCTTCATGCCGATCTCGGAGGCGGTCCGCGAGCATCCCGATCTGGTGAAGAAGTATCTCGGCTCGGTGGTGCCGGTGAGCGACAATTTCTTCGCCACCCTGAACTCGGCGGTCTACTCCGACGGCTCGTTCGTCTACGTGCCGCCGGGCGTGCGCTGCCCGATGGAGCTGTCGACCTATTTCCGCATCAACGAGAAGAACTCCGGCCAGTTCGAGCGCACCCTCATCATCGCCGACAAGGGCTCTTATGTGAGCTACCTCGAGGGCTGCACGGCGCCGATGCGCGACGAGAACCAGCTGCACGCCGCCGTGGTCGAGCTGGTCGCGCTCGACGACGCCCAGATCAAGTACTCGACGGTGCAGAACTGGTATCCGGGCGACGCGCAAGGCCGCGGCGGCATCTACAATTTCGTCACCAAGCGCGGCGACTGCCGCGGCCGCAACGCGAAGATTTCCTGGACCCAGGTCGAGACCGGCTCCGCCATCACCTGGAAGTATCCGAGCTGCATCCTGCGCGGCGACAACTCGCAGGGCGAGTTCTACTCGATCGCCATCTCGAACGGCCGCCAGCAGGTCGATTCCGGCACCAAGATGATCCATCTCGGCAAGAACACGACGAGCCGGATCATCTCCAAGGGCATCGCGGCCGGCCATTCCAACAACACCTATCGCGGCCTCGTGCAGGCGGCGCGGCGCGCGACCGGCGCGCGCAACTTCACCAACTGCGACTCGCTGCTGATCGGCGGCCACTGCGGCGCGCACACGGTGCCGTATATCGAGGCGAAGAACTCGTCCGTCGTGTTCGAGCACGAGGCGACCACCTCGAAGATCTCCGAGGACATGCTGTTTTACTGCATGCAGCGCGGCCTCTCCGAGGAGGAGGCGGTGGCGCTCGTGGTCAACGGCTTCGTGCGCGACGTGCTGCAGCAGCTGCCGATGGAGTTCGCCGTCGAGGCGCAGAAGCTGATCTCGATCAGCCTCGAGGGTTCGGTCGGGTGAGAGACCGTGTCCGAGCTCGACAAGGCACTCTCCGCGCTGGAGGCGCGGCGAGCCGAGGAGGAAGCCGATCGCCGCCGGCGGCGCGCCGCGGCCTGCGATTTCCTCAAGGGGTTCTATGAGGCCGATGTCGCGCCCTCGCGCAAGCTCAAGGAGCGCGGCATCGCGAGCTCGTTCGATGGGGCTCGGCTGGTGCTGGAGCGACCGGACGAAGGACACTTCTCGGAAGGGCTCTTGATCGTGGTCGGGGAGCAAGGCGAGATCGACGTGGGCGGCAAGTCGCTCGGGCGCCCCCAGGACGGCGACCAGGCGGCCAAGAAGAGCGAGCTGATCGCCGAGATCATCTCGCATTTCAGTCTGTAAGGATGAACGGCTCTTTAGGAAAGAACCATTGGCAATGCTCGAAGTCAGAAATCTCCAGGTCACGGTCGACGGCCGCGAGATCCTCAAAGGTCTCGACCTCACCGTGAACAAGGGCGAGGTGCACGCCATTATGGGCCCGAACGGCTCGGGCAAGTCGACGCTCGCCCATGTGCTCGCCGGCAAGGACGCCTATGAGGTGACCGGCGGCTCGGTGACGTTCGACGGCGTCGACCTGCTCGCGCTTGCGCCGGACGAACGGGCCGCCAAGGGCATCTTCCTTGCCTTCCAATATCCGCTCGAAATCCCTGGCGTCGCGACGATGCAGTTTCTGCGCACCGCGCTCAACGCGCAGCGCAAGAAGCGCGGCGAGCCCGAGCTCACCGTGCCCGAATTCCGCAAGCGGGTGAACGAAGCCGCCAAGCACCTCGACATCAACCTGGACATGCTGCGCCGGCCGGTCAATGTCGGCTTCTCGGGCGGCGAGAAGAAGAGGAACGAAATTCTCCAGATGGCGCTGCTCGAGCCCAAGCTCGCGGTGCTCGACGAGACCGACTCCGGCCTCGACATCGACGCCCTCAAGGTGGTGGCGGACGGCGTCAACCGGCTGCGCTCTCCCGAGCGCGCCATGATCGTGATCACCCACTACCAGCGGCTGCTCGACCACATCGTGCCCGACATCGTGCATGTGCTCTCGCGCGGCCGCATCGTGCGCACCGGCGGGAAGGAGCTGGCGCTCGAGCTCGAGGCCAAGGGCTATGCGGCCTACCAGGACGAGGCGGCGTGAGGCAGCGATGACGGTGCTTCCGATCAGGACCGCGGCCGAGACGGCGCTCGTGGAAGAGTTCGCCGCCGCGAAGGCGCGGCTGCCCGGCGGCCGCGAGGTCGCGGCCGGGCGCGAGGCGGCGTTCCGCCGTTTCGAGGCGAGCGGCCTGCCGAGCCGGCGCGTCGAGGAATGGAAATACACCGACTTGCGCACGCTGATGCGCGACGCGAAGCCGCTGGCGAGCCCGCCGGCAGCGCGGGCGCTGCAGCCGCAGGCGGTCGGCGATGCGCTGCCGGGGATCGCGGCGGCGCACCACGTCGCGATCATCAACGGCGTCTATGCGCGCAGCGATGTCGGCGCCGCAGACCCGAACGTGACCGTCACCGAGCTGTTCGCCTGGCTCGCCGCGAACGAGAGCTTTCGGCTCGATCAAACCGTATCCGAGCCGATCGACCTCGCGCTTGCGCTCAACTCCGCCTTCATGAGCGGCGGCGCCGTGGTGCACGTGAAGAAGGGCGCCCGCATCGCGGGGCCGATCCATCTCGCCTACCGCTTCGTCGGCGATGCGCCGGCGGCGATGTATCCGCGCACGCTCGTCTTCGTCGAGCCGGGCGCGCAGGTGACCCTCATCGAGACGTATGACGGGTCGGCCGGCCTCGACTACCAGGTCAACGGCGCGCTTGCGCTCGTGGTGGGCGATGGTGCCCAGGTCGAGCGCGTCAAGATCGGCGACGAGGGCGCGGCGGCGCTGCACATCTCGACCGTGATGGCCTCGATCGGCGCCAAGGCCGACTACCGCGAGTTCACCTTCACGACCGGCGGCGCGGTGACGCGCAACCAGCTTTTCCTGCGCAGCGTCGGAGACGCCGCAAAGATCAGGATCGCGGGCGCGAACCTGCTCAAAGGTCGCCAGCACGTCGACTCGACGCTGGTCATCGACCACGCGGCGCGCGGCTGCGAGAGCCGCGAGGTTTTCAAGTCGGTGCTCGACGGCGAGAGCCGCAGCGTCTTCCAAGGCAAGATCGTGGTGCAGCCGCAGGCGCAGAAGACCGACGGCCGGATGATGACGCAGGCGCTGCTCTTGTCGGACACGGCCGAATCCGACAACAAGCCGGAGCTGGAAATCTTCGCCGACGACGTCCAGTGCGGTCATGGCGCGACCTCCGGGCGGCTCGACGAGAACCTGCTGTTCTATCTCAAGGCGCGCGGCATCCCGGCGAAGGAAGCGGAAGCACTACTGATCCAGGCCTTCGTCGGCGAGGCGATCGACGGCATCGCGCATGAAGGCATGCGCGAGCTGCTCAATGGCCGCGTCGTGGCCTGGCTGGAGGCGCGGCAATGACCCATCCGGCCGTGAGCAACGGGGCCTATGACGTTGCCCGCATCCGCGCGGACTTTCCGGCGCTGGCGCTGCAGGTCTACGGCAAGCCGCTCGTCTACCTCGACAACGCCGCCTCGGCGCAGAAGCCGCAGGCCGTGCTCGATCGCCTCAACCAGGCCTATACGAGCGAATACGCCAACGTGCACCGCGGGCTGCATTACCTCGCCAATGCGGCGACCGAGGCCTATGAGGGGGCGCGCGAGAAGGTGCGCGCCTTCCTCAATGCGGAGCGGCCCGAGGAGATCGTCTTCACCCGCAACGCCACCGAGGCGATGAACCTCGTCGCCTATACGTTCGGCCGCGAGCGCATCAAGCCGGGCGACGAGATCGTGCTCTCGATCATGGAGCACCACTCCAACATCGTGCCCTGGCATTTCCTGCGCGAGCGGCATGGCGCCGTGATCAAGTGGGCGCCGGTCGACGACGAGGGCAACTTCCTGCTCGACGAGTTCGAGAAGCTCCTGACCGACCGCACCAAGATGGTGGCGATCACCCACATGTCGAACGCGCTCGGCACCGTGGTGCCGATCAAGGAGGTGGTGCGGATCGCGCATGCCCGCGGCGTTCCGGTGCTGGTCGACGGCGCGCAGGGGGCGGTGCACCTCGAGGTCGACGTGCGCGATCTCGATTGCGATTTCTACGCCATCACGGGCCACAAGCTGTTCGGTCCGACCGGCATCGGCGCGCTCTACGGAAAATACGCGCATCTTGCCGCCATGCCGCCGTTCAACGGCGGCGGCGAGATGATCCGCGAGGTGTTCGAGGACCGCATCACCTATGGCGAGCCGCCGCACCGGTTCGAGGCCGGAACGCCGCCGATCGTGCAGGCGATCGGCTTCGGCGCCGCCATCGACTACATCCAGTCGGTCGGCAAGCCGCGCATCAAGGCGCACGAGCGCGGGCTCGTCACCTATGCGCATGAGCGGCTGCGTGAGATCAACTCGCTGCGCATCATCGGCCAGGCGCGCGACAAGGGCGCGATCGTTTCCTTCGAGATGAAGGGCGCGCATCCGCACGATGTCGCGACCATCATCGACCGCGCCGGCGTCGCGGTGCGCGCCGGCACCCATTGCGTGATGCCGCTGCTTGCCCGCTTCGGCGTCACGGCCACGTGCCGCGCCTCGTTTGCGCTCTACAACACGCAAGCGGAAGTCGATACATTGGTGCTGGCGCTGCGCAAGGCGCAGGAAATGTTGTCATGAGCGAAGACGCGACCAAGGTCGACATCAAGCAGGCGGAAGCTGCGCCCGAGACGGCGCCCGCGAGCCTCACGCCGGCGCTGCCGCAGGAGGAGATCTCGCGGCTGACCGACGAGATCGTCGCGTCGCTCAAGACCGTCTACGACCCGGAAATTCCCGCCGATATCTACGAGCTCGGCCTCATCTACAAGATCGACATCGCGGACGACCGCGCCGTCACGGTGGACATGACCTTGACGACGCCGAACTGTCCGTCGGCGCAGGAACTGCCCATCATGGTCGAGAACGCGGTCTCGAGCGTGCCGGGCGTCGGCCCGGTCAACGTCAACGTCGTCTGGGATCCGCCGTGGGAGCCGAGCCGCATGTCGGACGAGGCGCGGGTCGTGCTGAACATGTGGTGAGGCCGGCGATCGTCGGACCGGCATCTGGTCGATTGCGACGTCTGGGCTGTGCGATCTACCCAAGTGCTACTGAGCGCGTTCAGGCGGCACCCCGTTCCTGCTGTCGATACGATCCAACAATCCGACGGGTCGCTTTCATCGTATTGCGATAAACCGACTGATAGACCGAGCTTCCGACTCGCACCGATGCCCATGCGTCGACTGCGTCCTCGTGCGGACCCGAGGACGCCGGATTGGCTGCGACGAGCGCAGATTGGCGATCCAGCGGAGGCAAGACAATGCAAGGCTCGACCTCGCGACGCACCCTGCTCAAGGCGGGCGCCTTTACGCTGGCGGCGCCGGTGCTCAACGCCGCCGCGCAGCCCACGGCAAGCGCCCCGCATCAATCGGCCGAATTCAACCTGTGGGTGATCAGCGACAGCCATGTCGGAACCGACAAGGCAGCGAGCGCGGGGATCCAGCATGGGTTGGTCGGATTCAAGCCGCCCCCGGTCTATCCGGAATCGCTCGCGGAGGCGCTGCGCCAGTCGGAAAACGGCGGCGCGTTCGGCGGTCCACCGATCCCATGGGACATCGCGCTCAATCTCGGCGACTACGCGGGCTTCTGGGACGCCCCGGAGGACGAGCAGGGACGCGAGGTCATCCGTCAATATTCGGTGCTCAAGCAGCATCGGCGCGAGCAGGTCTACAACATCGCCGGCAATCACGATGCTTCGCCCTTCGGCCATCACGCCGGCGTGGGCCGGGAGGCGAATTGGTGGTTCCGCAAATGGGCCGATCCCATCGGCGAGCATCCCGAGACGTCGGGGGTCGATCGCGCCAGGCGACCCTATCCGATCGAGGGAACCTGGGAGCGCTACACGTTCAAGGTCGGCAACATCCGTTTCGTGATGATGAGCGACCGCAACGATCTTCCCTATCCGGTCGGGCGCAAGGCGGAAGGCGGCGCTTCCCCGGCGGGCGCCGTCACGGGCGAAACATTCGCGTGGTGGAAGACCCAGGTCGAAGCGTCGCGCAACGACGTCGTCTTCAGCTGTCATCATCACATGCTGCGCGAGACGACGGTCGGGTCCGGCGACTACGAGGGCGTCACCAAGAACAAGGACGGCACCTACCGGGCCGGCAGATACCACGGCGCCGACGGCGCGCCGGAGGGCGCCTCGTATCTCTACTTCGTCGACGACAAGCCGAAGGCGCAGGCGTTCGAGAACTATCTGGCGGAGCATCCGGGGGCGGTCGATGTCTGGCTGGGCGGCCACACCCACACGCATCCTGATGACGTGCTCAATGGTCGCTCGCATGTCGAGCAGAAATGGGGCGTCACGTTCGTCAACTGCGCGCAGCTCTCCAAATTCCACGGCTACGTGACGTGCCCGCCGATGAGCCGGCATTTCGCGTTCACCGAAGGGTCGCGGCTGGTGCGGCTACGCTGCTATATGCACGACGACACGCACGCGGCGCAGGGCTGGTATCCGGGCGCGGAGCGCGTCGTCGAGCTCTCGAAGCCGTTTTCTTGGACCTGATTTGGACCTGATTTGGACCTGATTTTGGACCCGGCCGCGGCTTTCGGTCGGGCGATCACCGAATCGCCCTTCACAGGGGCGAAATCATTGTTATCTTGGGGGATATCCCGTTTCGCCGGGCCTTGAACCCGGTGCAAGGAGAATCGACATGGCGAGCCCCCGGCCGCGACCTCAGGTCATGCGGCTTACCGATGCGGCGGCGTACCGTATCAAGGACATCCTGGGCAAGGCCGAGCGGCCGATCGCCGGCGTGCGCGTCGGCGTCAAGAACGGCGGTTGCGCCGGCATGTCCTACACGATGGAATATGCCGACAGCGCGCAGCCGTACGACGAGGTGATCGAGGACAAGGGCGTCAAGCTGCTGATCGATCCGAAAGCGGTCCTCTTCCTGCTCGGCACCGAGATGGACTTCCGGGTCGACAAGCTCACGTCCGGCTTCGTGTTCAACAACCCGAACCAGACCTCGGCCTGCGGCTGCGGCGAGTCGGTCGCGCTCACGCCTGCGTCGCAGGACGCGGTCGACGCCGAGTGACCGCGCGCCGCGGGCGGCGATATTCCTCCAATGGATTCCAACGCGATCATCGACCTGTTCGCCGCTTTCGGCCGCGTGAGCGTGCGCCGCCTCTTCGGCGGGTTCGGCATTTATGCCGACGCGACGATGTTCGCGCTCGTCTCGCGCGGCGTCATCTATCTCAAGGCCGACGACGAAACCGCGATGGCCTTTCAACGCGAGGGCATGGACCCGTTCACCTACGCGACCAGGGGCGGCAAGCGTTCGATCATGTCCTATTGGCGGCTGCCCGATCGCCTGTACGACGATCCCGACGAGCTCGCGAGCTGGGCGCGCATCGCATTGGCGATCGCGCGCCGCGCAAAAAAGCCGGTCGCGAAAGAACATCAGGAACGGCAATCAGTGCGTCGCCCTCGGCCCGTCAGGCGACCTGCGCGGCGGGCCCGGCAGGCTCGGTCGCGCGATGGAAGTCGGCGAGGATGAAGCCCGCGGCCTCCGCCGCCGGCATCGGGCGACCGAACCAGAAGCCCTGAATCTGATCGCATCCGAGCTCGCGCGGCAACGCGATCTGCTGGGCAGTCTCGACGCCCTCAACGGTGACTTTCAGGCCAAGGGAGCCGATCACGGCGCGCATCACGGTCTCGCCGTTGCGGTCAAGCGACCTGCGTCTCGGCGGCCGGGGACACCTCCGGATCGGTCTCGCCCATCACGCGGTTGCGGCCGTTGCGCTTGGCCGCGTAAAGGCAGCTATCGGCGCGCTCGATCAGCGACTGGATGGTGTCGCCGCGCCGGTAGGTGGCGACGCCGATCGAGATGGTGACGCGACCGAGATGCTCGCCGGTCGAGCGCTTCATCAGTTCCTTGCCCATGACGGTGCGCCTGATCTGGTCGGCGACCGTGATCGCCTCGCGCAGTGCCGTGCGCGGCAGGATGACGGCGAACTCCTCGCCGCCGTAGCGCGCCGCGATGTCCTGGCCCTTGACGTTCTGCTTGACCGAGAGCGCAACGAGGCGAAGCACCTGGTCGCCGGTCAGATGGCCGAACGTATCGTTGAAGTTCTTGAAATGGTCGACATCCGTCAGCATCAGCGACACCGGCTCGGCCGACGCCATCGCTTCCAGCAGGTGGCGGGCGAGCGACTCGTCGAAATACTTGCGGTTCGCGAGCGTGGTCAGGGGATCGGTCAGGCTCTCGTTGCGCGCCGTTTCGAGGTTCTGCTGAAGCTGGGTGATCTCGTGCTTCGACGACTTGAGCCGCGCATCGAGCGCGCGGTTGTCGCGCTTCATGTCGGAGGCGGTCTGCACCAGGCTCTCGATGATGCCGCGGATGGCGTCGCGATCGGTGGCGCGCCCGAGCTTGGCGGTGACGTCGGTGAGGCTCGCGTCGTGCTTGGTGGCGGAGCGGAGTGCGGAGTCGACCAGCGCCATCACCTGCTCGATCTCGCCGCTGAGCTTGGAGTTGACGTTGCCGACCTCGTCGACGAAGCGCGTCGGCGAGATGAAGGTCGTGTAGATCAAATCGATATCGGCGTCGCTCAGCGTGCCGCTGCTCGACAGCGTCTCGTTGACCTTCTGATTGAGGGACGGATTGTAGCCGGTCGCGTAGTTATACCAGACTTCGTAGGTGCGGGGGACGGCGGGTTGATGCAGCGCCTTGATCTGCCCGAGCGCGATTTCCGCGAACGCCAAGGTCCGTTCGTATTCGTCGGACGGAACGGTCATCGCCCAGTCTCCACTCGCGGGCCGAGGGCCCCCACGCACCCATCCCACGACCGACCGCCAAGCCGGCCCGTTCGGCGCGAACTTACCCAGCGCGAGTGAATTTGAGGTAAATGTTGGGCGGCAGGGGCAGGCCGAAAAGGCCCTTTATCGCCAACATGTTAGGTTTTACATTTCACTAAAAATTGCTGTATTATAAAAATACAACCGGAAAATGGGTGCGATCGGCTTCCTTAGCGTGGCGCATACCCTTGCCGGCGAGCCGGGTATCCACAACCGGATCAAGTCCGGATCAGGCTGTCGCCGGGATATGCGCTAGGCCTTGAGACGTGTCGGCCGAAACAGGAAGGCCGGCAGATGGGATTGTTCGGCGGTGTCCTCGGCCGGCTCGCGGTGCGCGGGCGGTCGGGGGCGCGCGCGGGCGGCTTCGAGCGAAGCGACCGGAGCGGCGGGCTGGCGGTCGCGCGGAGCGTGGCGCTCGCGCGGCGCCCGCTCGGCATGCTGCCGCTCGCCCTGCGGTCGTTCTCCATGCCGCTCGGGGCGCGGCTTGCCGCCGCGGCCCCCGTGGCGGCCTTCATGGCGCGTCTCACGCACGTCCTCGTGATCGGGCGCCGGCGGCGGGTCGCCCGCCCACGGGATCGTCTGGCCGATCAGCTTCTCGATCGCGGCCACCGATTTCTGGTCGATCGGCGCGACGATCGTCACCGCCGAGCCGCTGCGCCCGGCGCGGCCGGTGCGGCCGATGCGGTGCACGTAGTCGTCGGGGTGGTGCGGGACGTCGAAATTGAACACGTGGCTCACGTCGGGAATGTCGAGCCCGCGCGCCGCGACGTCGGAGGCGACCAGCAGGGTAACCTCGCCGTGGCGGAACTGGTCGAGCGCCGCCGTGCGCGCCGCCTGATCCAAGTCGCCGTGCAGCGCGGCCGCCGAGAACCCGTGCTTGACGAGCGAGCGGTGCAGCAGCGCGACCTCGCGCTTGCGGTTGCAGAAGATGATCGCGTTCTTGAACCCGTCGGCCGAGCGGATCAGCCGGCGCAGCGTATCGCGCTTGTCCTCCGGCTCGCGTCCGGTCTTGACCAGGCTCTGGGCGGTGTTGGCGACCGTGGTGGCGGGACGGGAGACCTCGACGCGGACCGGATTGTGCAGGAACTGCTCGGTGATGCGCCGGATCTCGGGCGGCATGGTGGCGGTGAAGAATAGCGTCTGGCGGGTGAACGGGACGAGCTTGCAGATGCGCTCGATGTCCGGGATGAAGCCCATGTCGAGCATCCGGTCGGCCTCGTCGATGACGAGAAGCTCGACCCCGGTGAGCAGCAGGCGGCCGCGCTCGGAATGATCGAGCAGGCGGCCGGGCGTGGCGATCAGCACGTCGACGCCGCGCGTGAGCTTGCTGTCCTGGTTGTCGAACGAGACGCCGCCGATGATCAGGGCGACGTTGAGCTTCTGCTTGGCGCCGTACTTGTTGAAGCTTTCCTCGACCTGCGCCGCGAGCTCCCGCGTCGGCTCGAGGATCAGGGTGCGCGGCATGCGGGCGCGGGCGCGGCCTTGTTCGAGCATGGTGAGCATCGGCAGGACGAAGGCGGCGGTCTTGCCGGTGCCGGTCTGCGCGATGCCGAGCACGTCGCGCCGCGCGAGCACGTGCGGGATGGCCTGGTCTTGGATCGGAGTGGGGATCGAGTAGCCGGACGCCGCGACCGCGGCGAGAACTTTTTCGGACAAGCCGAGATGGGCGAAAGACATGTAACCTCGAATGGTGACCGCCCGGGAGTCCAGGCCGCGCCCGGAATGAACGACGTCGGTTGTGCGCGGGGGGAGAGGCGGCCGAATTGATCGTGCCGTTCGCGACGAACATAGTGCTGCGCCGCAAAAAGTCAATGCTGGCGGGGCCTTGCGGCGGCCTTGCGGTTAATCGACCGTCACGGCGCCGGTCACGCGCGCTTCGCAATCGGCTGCCCGGTGCCGCCATCACCACGCGATTCGGTGGCCGCCCTTGCGCCGATTCATCCAAGTTTTTCCGGCTTCCATCCCTTCCGCAGCACCTGCGCCTCGATAGGTTGTGGCGCCAAAAGAGCGACGCCGCGGAGGAGACGGGATGCGTACCCAGGTGGGGATCATCGGTGCCGGCCCGGCCGGGCTCGTGCTCGCGCTGCTGCTGCGCCGCGCCGGCATCGATTCGATCATCATCGAGAGTCGCAGCCGCGACTACATCGAGCATCGCATTCGGGCGGGCCTGCTGGAACAGTGGGTGACCGATCTTCTGATCGAGCTCGATGTCGGCACGCGCATGCAACGGGAGGGCATGTTCCACCGCGGGATTTTTCTCAACTTCGAAGGTGCGCTGCATCACCTCGATTTTCGCGACCTGATCGGCAAGGGCGTGACGATCTACGGCCAGCAGGAGGTGGTCAAGGACATCGTCGCGCGGCTCCTTTCCGACGGCGAGCAGATTCTGTTCGAGGTCGAGGACGTGAGCATTCACGACTTCGCGGACGGCGCACCAAAAATCCGCTTCCGCCACGACGGCGCGGCGCGCGAGATCGAATGCGATTTCGTCGGCGGCTGCGACGGCTTCCACGGCATCTGCCGCCCGGGATTTCCGCCCGGGCTGCTGGCGACCTTCGAACGCGATTATCCGTTCGGCTGGATCGGCATCCTGGCGGAATCGCCGCCGCCCGAGGACGAGCTGATCTACAGCTATCACGACCGCGGCTTTGCGCTGTTCACCATGCGCTCGCCGACGCTGGCGCGGCTCTACCTGCAATGCGCGCCCGACGAGGACATCGACAACTGGCCGGATGCGCGCATCTGGGACGAGCTGCACACGAGGCTCAACGGTGTGCGGCCTCTCGCCGAGGGCAAGGTGCTGCAGAAGGGGATCACGCCCATGCGCAGCTTTGTGGTCGAGCCGATGCAGGTCGGCCGTCTCTTTCTCGCCGGCGATTCCGCCCATATCGTACCGCCGACCGGCGCGAAAGGAATGAACCTCGCGGTCGCCGACGTCGTGGTGCTTTCGCGCGCCCTCACCGCATTCTACCGTTCGAACCGCAGCGACTTGCTCGATGCATATTCGCAGACCTGCCTCGCGCGGGTGTGGAAGGCGCAGCGCTTCTCCTGGTGGATGACACAGATCTTCCATCGCTTTCCCGACGAAGTTCCGTTCGACCGCCGCCGCCAGCTCGCCGAGCTCGGCTACGTGTCGAGCTCGACCGCGGCCGCGACGGCGCTCGCCGAAAACTATGCAGGCCTGCCGATGGCGTGACGGGCTTTGTGGTTGCCATTTGGTGAATTCCTGCCGGCTAATTACGCATGCGTTGGCAGCGGAATGATCAGGTCTGGCCGTTAACGTCGGGCTTACGCAGTCCTTACGCAGGCAGCACGATGGGTTCACGCGGATCGATTTTTTGCGCGGCGATGATGCTTGTCGGCGCGCTGGCGCTGGCGTCGCCGGCGTGGTCCCAATCCAGCCAGTCGGAATTTCCCTCCCAGGTCGCCACCCAGGCACAGAACAACGACCTGCAGCGCCGGTTCGGCCGCGCGCTCGTCGACGAGGGGCGCGATCTCGTCTTGAATCCGGGTGCCGGCGTCGACGACGTGCGCCGGACGTTGCTGCGCCGCGCCGCGATCTACGAGGACGTGCAGGAATTCGCGCAGGCGGAAGCGGAACTCACCAAGGCGCTGCAAATGACGCCGCCGATCGGCGACACCTACGCGGCGCGCGGCTATTTCTACATGCGCCGCGGCCGCTACGCCGATGCGCTCGCCGACTTTCTCGCCGGCATCCAGCTCGAGCCTGACAATGCGCGCGTGCGCTTTGCCGCCGGGCGCGTGCAGTCGGCGCTTGGCGACTATGCGGCGGCCGTCACATTCTACAGCGAGGCGATCAGGCTCGCGCCGCGCGACCCGACCCTCTATCTCGCGCGCGCTGAAGCGCGCATCCATCTCGACCAGCCGGCGGATGCGCGCGCCGACTATGACCGGGCGCTCGCGATCAAGCTGCCGGCCCCGAGCGACCGCTATTTTGCGTTTCTCGGCCGCGGATATTCGTTCCTCATGCAGGCCGACTACGCGGGCGCAATCGCCGATTTCGGCAGCGCGATCGAGATCGATCCGGCCTCGCTCAATGCCCTCTTGTGGCGCGGCTATGCGCGCGAGAAAGCCGGGCAGGTCGCGCTCGCGCTCGATGACTACGAACGCGCGGTCGCGGTCGCGCCGCGCGATCATCATGCGCGGGACAATGTTCAGCGGTTGCGTTCGAATTGAAGCGGCAGCGTAGCCCGGATGGAGGCGCGCAGCGCCGCAATCCGGGGACGGCCTTTCCCGGATTATGGCGCTGCGCGCCTCCATCCGGGCTACGCCACTCCGCGTTCAGGAAAGCGATTTCTCCATGAAGGTGCTGAGCGGATCGGGCGCGTAATCGCCGAACGGCCTGATCTCGGCGAAGCCGTTCGCGGCGTACAGCGCGATCGCTTCCCGCTGCCGCACGCCGGTCTCCAGACGCAGGCAGGTGAGCCTCAGCTGCCGGGCGCGCTGCTCGAGCGCGACCAGGAGATCGCGGCCGATGCCGCGCCGGCGCGCCGCGCGGTCGACGTACATGCGCTTGATCTCGCCGTAGGGTGGGGTCGCGACCACGGCGCCGAACCCGCAAATCGTCTCGCCGTCGCGCGCCACCAGGAACAAGACGTTGGGCGCGCGCAGCGACGCCGGATCGAGCAGATGGTTGCTTTCCGCCGGATAGAGGTCCGCATAGTAGCGATCGCTGTCGCCGATCATCCGCGCGACCTGCGGATCAGTTGGATCGCCGGGCGCAATCGCGATCGTCATGGCGGTCCTCGGTAGCCCGGATGGAGGCGCGGCAGCGCCGCAATCCGGGGACGGTCTATCCGTGGATAGGCTCTCCCCGCATTGCGCTTTGCTTCATGCGGGCTACATCCACCTCGTCAGTTCAGCGGCTCGACCTTGAGGATCGAGGCGCCGTGGTTGCTGCCGACCCAGAAGGTGACCGGCGTGGTCGAATTGTCGACGAAGACGCGGCGCATGTTGGTCTCGCGCGGCATCAGGTAGTCGACGAAGGTGCCGGACCTCGGATCGAGCCGCGTCACCCGGTCGTCCATCATCGAGCCGGTCCACACCTCGCCGTTCTTGTCGATCGTCACATCATAGGGGGCGGCCCAGCGCAGCGGCATCTGCCACTCGGTGAGCTTCTCCGCCTTGGTGTCGAACATCACGATCTTGTCGCCGCGATATTCGGCGAACCACATGCGGTCCTGCGCGTCCATCATGCCGCGGCGCGGCGCCGATTTCATCGTCGGCAGCTGGTAGAACGTCACCTTGAGCGTCTTGGCGTCGACCCGGCCGATCTGCTGCTGGGCGAAGTCGGTGAAGTAGACGTTGTTCTGCGAGTCGGCGACGATGTCGTAGATGTTGTGGTTCTCGCCGGCCTTCGCGTCCCGGAACGGCAGGATCGTCTCGATGGTGCCGGTTGCGAGATCGAGCCGATGGATGCCGGCAAAGCCGTTGTTCTGCGCCCAGACCTTGTGGTCGACCGTGTCGGATTCCGGCCGCACCATGTTGACCTGCGCCATTGCCTTGTTCACCTCGGGCGGCAGCGAATAGGTCTTCACCTCGCCGGTCTTCGGATCGAGCCGGCCGATCGCGCCCTGGTACATCATGCCGATCCACAGGTTGCCTTGCGAATCGGGGTGCAGGCCGAGGCTGCCTTGCGGCCAGCCGGCCTTCAATTCGGGCAGCGCGTATTCGGTGACCTTGCCGGTCTTGGGATCGAGCCGGCCGACGTTCTGCTCGCCGAAATTGGTGTACCAGGCATAGCCGTCCTTATCGACGATCACGTCATGCGGCTCGATCAGCGGCCGCGGCAGGTCGTATTCGGTGATGATCACCTGGGTGGCGCGGCCTTGCGGGCGCGGCAGCGTCTTGAAGGGATATTCCCAGGTGTCGCCCTGGCTCAGGTTGATCGAGGCGAGCCACTCGGCGCGCTTGTCGAACAGCTCGTCGCGCTGGTCGCCGCGCTCCTCCAGCAGGCGCTCCGCCTTGCGCTTCTGCGGGCGCACCGGCAGGCTCTGGTTCGCATAGCTCGACATGCGCTTCATGGTCGCCACGAACTCGTCGGCATCATGCGTCGATCGCACGATGCGCTCGACCGTGTGGCAGCCGACGCAATTGAACAGCGCATCCTTCTGCACCGGCGTTCCCGGCACGCTGTCGATCCACTCGGCGTTGGTGAGCTGCGCCGCGATGTTGCGCGTCTTCGTGAGCTTGAGATCAGCATTTGCGCCGCCGCTCGCCGCGACGTCGGCGCTCGCCTTGCCGTCGAGGTCATAGCCGATCGCGCGGATCGCCAGCGTATAGTGGCCCGGCGCGAGCTTTGCCGCCGGGAAGCTGTAGCGGCCCTGCGCATTGCTCACGACCGTGATCGCCATGGTCGCGCCGTCCTGGCGCGCCGTGACCAGCACGCCCTCCATCGGGCCTTCCGCGGCCGAGCTGACGAGCCCGCTGAGCGCCATCTGCGCGCGCGCCGGGCTCGTCGCGACGATGAGCGCGAGCGCCGCGCCCGCGAGCAGGCCCCAACTCGGATTGCGCATCAAGTCCTCCCAATGTTCTCAAGATATGGCGATGTTCTCAAGAGCTGGGCAAATCATAGGGCAGGGCGATCGGGGCGGCCAGCGCCTTGCGGTTGCTCCGTGAGGATGGCGCGCAGCGGCCGATGCATGAGCCCGATGACGACGCCGGCGGCGGCAACGATCGCGGCGATCATCAGGAAGAACGGCGCCTTGTCCATGCGGCTCCACAGGCTGCCGAGCCAGCCGGCGAGGAAGCCGCCGACAAAGCTCGTCGCCAGCCACACACCCATCATCATCGAGAGGATGCGCAGCGGCGCGACCTTCGACACCAGCGAGAGGCCGATCGGCGACAGGTAGAGCTCGCCGACCGTGAGCACGACGAAATAGCCGAGCAGCCACAGCCAGCTCGCCTTGGCGCCGCCCGCATGCCAGGCGGCCGCCGCCATGACGAGATAGGCGAGCGCGACGCCGAAGCAGCCGAGCGCCATCTTGGCGATGGTCGTGGGCTCCGCGCGGCGCCGCGCCTGCCACGACCACAGGCCGACGACGAGCGGCGTGAACAGGATGATCATGAGCGGATTGAATGCCTGGAACCAGGTGGTGGGAATCTCGACAGTGGCGACGAGGAGATCGATCGTGCGGTCCGTATGGGTGTCCGCCCATAGCGCGATCGTGTTGCCCTGCTGCTCGTAGGTCGCCCAGAACAGGGTCGTCGGCACGAACAGCATGAAGAGCGCGCCGAGCGCGCGGCGCTCGTCGCGGCTGAGCGGCGCGCGCTCGGCGGCCGGGGTGATGCGGTCGGGCGGCAGGCCGGGCGAGGCGTGGAGATAGATCGCAAGCCCGATCAGCATGCCGACGCCGGCGGCCGCAAACCCGAAATGCCAGCCCGCCTTCTCGCCGAGCGTGCCGCACACGAGCGGCGCCAGCAGCGCGCCGAGATTGATGCCGACGTAGAAGATCGAATAGGCGCGATCGCGTCGCGCATCGCCGGCGGCGTAGAGATCGCCGACCTGCGCCGACATGTTCGGCTTGAACGCGCCGTTGCCGAGGATGAGGGCGAGGAGCGCGAACAGTAGCAGCGGCTCGAACGCCATCATGAAATGCCCGGCCGCCATCATGAGCGCGCCGATCACCACGGTGCGGCGGTGGCCGAGCACGCGGTCGGCCAGAAGCCCGCCGAAGATCGGCGTGAGATAGACGAGGCCCGTATAGGAGCCGTAGATCAGCGAGGCGAGCGGCTGGATGTCGAGCGGCCCGAACGGGATCGCGAGCGCGCGGCGCAAGGCGGCGAGCCCGATCACGCCATCGATGCGCGCGGGCTTGAGCAGATAGTCGACCATGTAGAGCACGAGGAGCGCACGCATTCCGTAGTAGGAGAAGCGCTCCCACATCTCGGTCGCGAACAGGAACGCGAGCGCGCGCGGGTGGCCGAGGAACTCGGATTTGGCGGCGGCCGTGACGGTAGGCGAGTGCGTCATCGCGCGAGGGTAGCACCCATCGGGGCCTGGTTGCGTGGTTGCCCGTGACGCACAATGGCGGCG
>DATBZM010000361.1:0-2236 GCA_036513175.1 Xanthobacteraceae bacterium
GGCCAGGGCATCGGCTCGAACTACCAGGCGCAGAGCCTCAAGCTGTCGAAGCATTTCAAGGCATAGATCACCGCGACGGCGGCGCCGTCCGGCGCCGTCCCCTCAGCGATTGCGCGGCGCCCGGCGGTATGCAACCTTCGGACGCAGGGGCGCGCGTCGGGGGCATTTCACCGCATGAGGATGATCGCAGCGGGCTGTCTGCTCGCATTGCTGCTTGCCGGCTGCGCGACCAGCACGGTGGAGCGGGGCCAGATCGAGAACGTCAGACGCGTCGCCGTCATCTCGGCGCTCGGCGACCGGTTCACGGTCAAGAAACTGGGAATGACCATCTTCAACAACGACGAACGGGACTTTCCGATCGACGCGTGGGGAATCGATGACGCCGTCGTCACCACGGTACGTGGCGTGGTCGACAAGCGGTTCGAGGTTCGTCCGGTGACCTACCAGAGGTCCGCATTTTTCGTGTCCGAGAACAGCGGCAGCGCCGTTGTGGACGCAGTCCGCAGCCAGGTCGCCGCCCAAGACATCGATGCCTTCATCGTGGTGACGAAGGGCAGCAGTCGCATCGGCGATTCGAACACATTCGTCTCCGGATTGGGCATCTTCGAGGGCGATTCACTCGTGATGCATACGTCGAACGTCTACGCGATCTATTGGGTCACCGTCGTCGACGGACATCGGTTCACGGTGATCGGCAACATGGCCGCCTGGTCGGTCGGTCAATCCCTGAGCGCGATGAGCGCCATTCACGGCCCTAATCGCGAGGTGGACAAGTCCTTGCGGCCAAACACGCTCGATGCGGCCGCGAATCCCAAACTGCGCGAAGTCGTCATCGATCTGCTGGCGCAGAATCTTCCGGGCACGCTGCAGAATTTGAAGATTCTCGAGTGAGGACAGCTCACATGCCGGTCCCTGTCGTGTGAGTGACGACCCTCGCTTGGACGCCTCATCGATGGACGGCCCTTGGTCGCCGGATCGCGACCTGCCCTGCCCACTCGATAACCTCGAGTGCATCCAGCAGCGGCCTCGATCGCGCCGCGGCGCGCGCAAGTCGCTCAGTGCGCAGGCCGCATGAGCCGACCGGTTCGGCCGTGGGCCGGGCGGCCGCCCCAGGCCCCTTGAGATCATTGCGGAATCCGAATTTGTTCTGCCAAAATTTTCTCAGAGTTGAAATACTTCACATGTGCACGTTTTAAGAGAAGAGCCGAGCCGTCCTTCAGTGCGCAAGCCGCAGCAGGGTGCCGACCCGCTCGGCCGTGCCCGGATGGCTGCGCAGAAAGCGCGCCGGGCCGTCGTCGTGGGCGGCGAGCGAGCTAATGCGCGCGCCGGTATGATGATGCTCGAGCTTGTCGAGCGCGGCGATCAACGCGCGCGAGTCGTCGACCAGCTCGAGCGCGAGCGCATCCGCGTCGAGCTCGCGGATGCGCGACAACGCAAGGCAAAGCAGCTGGCCGATCGCCGGCGCGCCGGCGAGCAACGCCACAACTTGACCGGCCGCGCCGGAGCGCGCCTGCAACGACGCGAGCCCGATCAGCGACGTCAGCGAGATGGCGCGCTGCAGGGAGGCGGCCCACCGCATCGCCCAGACGTCGTTGTTGCGGATATGCGCGACTTCGTGCGCGAGAATTCCCGCGATCTCGCCGAGCGTCATGCCGCGCAGCAAGCCTTCGGTGAGCGTGATCGCGGATTCATCGGGCCCGCCGAGCGCATAGGCATTCATGCCGTGGGGCATCGGCAGGCAGTAGAGCGCCGGCGCGCGCGCCAGCTGCGCGCGCCGGCAAATATCGTGCAGCACCTGGAAGAGCGCCGGCATCTCGCTCGGATGCAGCAGACGCGCGCCGAACCATTTCCGCATCGCATCGGGCGAGGGCGTGGCGCCGTCCACGGCCGGTATTCCGCCGGCGAGCGCCGCGCGCGCGCCCTCCTCGCCGCCGAGCACGAAACCGCACACGGCAAGCAGCAGCGCCATGCCGGCAATCGCCCATTCGGAATGGCGATGATTGACGCTGCGATGCAGGTGCCGCTGCAGCCGCGATAATTCCTGCGGGCTCGCTTCGAGGCGGCAGCGCAGCACCGCGCCAGCCTGCCCGCTCGGAAGATTGATTTCGACAATCGAGGTCGCGCCCGCGCTGGAGAAGCTCAGCGCGTCCATCCGCGCCACGCCTGGAACGAGCTTAAACGAGACGAACGGTCCATGCTCCGGAAAGGCGCGTTGCCCGATTCCGGACTCCCACCA
>DATBZM010000362.1:0-14531 GCA_036513175.1 Xanthobacteraceae bacterium
CTCGCGGCAGAGCAGCGCGAGCCGCGCGGTCAGCGCATCGAGCGCCATCCCCTCGATCGCATCGACGCCGTCCGGCCCGATCGTTTTTGGCGAACGAAACAGCGCCGCCGCGTCGACGAGATCGGCGGCCAGGAACGACGCCGCGACTGTCGGGCCGCCCTCGACCATCAGCCGCGTGATGCCACGTTCGGCGAGGAGGCGCAGCACTGCCGCAACGTCAAGACGTCCCGCCAGCGCGGGCGCGTGGAGGATCTCGACGCCCTCCGCCTGCAACGCGGCAGCGGCATCCGGCGAGCCATCAGCCGCCGCCACGACCCAGACCGGCGTCGCGCGCGCGCTCTTGGCGAGCGCGCCGGCCAGCGGCAGCCGCAGCTGCGCATCGAGCACGACGCGCACCGGGGAAAACCTCTCCATGCCGGGCAGCCGGCAGGTGAGCGCCGGATCGTCAGTGAGCGCGGTGCCGACGCCGATGAGGATCGCATCGTTCATCGCCCGCATGCGGTGGACGCGGACGCGCACCGCCTCGCCGGTGATCGCGGCCGGCCGCCGTCCCGCGGCGCCGGCCTTGCCGTCGGCCGACACCGCGAGCTTGAGCGTCACGTGCGGGCGGCCGTCGCGCATGCGGCGGATATGGCCCGCATGGGCGCGGCGCGCCTCCGCGGCACCGAGGCCGACCTCGACCGCGATGCCGGCCGCGCGCAGCCGCGCATGCCCGGCGCCGGCCACCTCCGGATTGGGGTCTTCGAGGGCGGAGACGACACGAGCAATGCCCGCCGCGATGATCGCGTCGGCGCAGGGCGGCGTCTTGCCGTGATGCGAGCACGGCTCGAGCGTCACATACAGGGTGGCGCCGCGCGCCGCGGCGCCGGCGCGCCGCAAGGCCTCGACCTCGGCATGCGGTCGCCCGCCCGGCTGCGTCCAGCCGCGCCCGACGATGACGGGTGCGCCGTGCTCCTCGCGCACGATCACGGCGCCCACCGCCGGATTGGGCCACGTATTGCCGAGCCCGCGCCGGCCGAGCGCGAGCGCAAGCGACATGAAATCCTGATCTGAACCTGGCGTGCTCACTTTCGCGACGATACTGGAACCGGCGCCTTGTCGACCTCCTTGGCGCCTTCCTCGTCGCCCGACAGCTCGGCGAGCGCGGCCTCGAAATCCTTGGCCTCGCGAAAATTGCGGTAGACCGAGGCGAAGCGCACATAGGCGACGTCGTCGAGGTCGCGCAGATGCGCCATCACGGTCTCGCCGATCGTCTCGGTCGTAACCTCGTTCTCGCCGAGGCTTTCGAGCTCGCGCACGATCTTGGAAATGGTCTGCTCGACGAGGTCGGGATCGACATTGCGCTTGCGCAGCGCGATCTCCACCGAGCGGGCGAGCTTGTCGCGGTCGAACGGCACCCGGCGGCCGTTGCGCTTGATCACCACGAGCTCGCGCAATTGCACGCGCTCGAAGGTGGTGAAACGGAAGCCGCACGCAAGGCACAGCCGGCGGCGGCGGATCGCCGCCGAATCTTCGGTCGGCCGCGAATCCTTCACCTGCGTATCGAGACTATTGCAGCTCGGACAGCGCATGCCCGGCTCCCCCTTCCTCGTCATGGCCCGGCATAGCCGTTCCAAGAACGGCGTCGCTTCGCTCGCCTATGTCCCGGCCATCCACGCCCTTTCTTGCCTAGTCACGAAGACCTGGATGCCCGGGACAAGCCCGGGCACGACGACTCACGCTTGGTAAATCGGGAAACGCGCGACCAGCCGTTTCACCTTGTCGCGCACCGCCGCCTCGGTCGCCTCGTCGGCCTCGGCGCCCTCCTTCGACAGTGCATCCAGAACCTCGGCGATCATCTCGCCAACCTGACGGAATTCGGCAACGCCCAAGCCGCGGGTGGTGCCGGCCGGCGTGCCGAGCCGGATGCCCGACGTGACGGTCGGCTTTTCCGGGTCATAGGGAATGCCGTTCTTGTTGCAGGTGATGTGGGCGCGGCCGAGCGCGGCCTCCGCCACCTTGCCGGTCAGCCGCTTCGGCCGCAGGTCGACCAGCATCAGATGCGTGTCGGTGCCGCCCGAGACGATGTCGAAGCCTTTGGATTTGAGGGCTTCGGCCAAGACCTTCGCGTTTTCGGTGACCGACCTCGCGTAAAGCTTGAAGGATGGCCGCAAAGCCTCGCCGAACGCGACCGCTTTGGCGGCGATCACATGCATCAGCGGGCCGCCCTGGGTGCCGGGGAAAACCGCCGAATTGATCTTCTTCGCCAACTCCTCGTCGTCGGTGAGGATCACGCCGCCGCGCGGGCCGCGCAGCGTCTTGTGGGTGGTCGTCGTCACCACGTGCGCATGCGGAAACGGGCTCGGATGGACGCCGCCGGCGACGAGCCCGGCGAAATGCGCCATGTCGACCATCAGGTAGGCGCCGACCTCATCCGCGATCGCGCGGAAACCCTTGAAATCGATGATGCGCGGGTAGGCCGAGCCACCGCAGACGATCACTTTGGGCTTGTGCTCCTGGGCGAGCTTGCGCACCTCGGCGAGGTCGATCGTGTGGGTGTCGCGCGTCACGCCGTAGGGCACGACCTTGAACCACTTGCCCGACATGTTGACGGGCGAGCCGTGGGTGAGATGCCCGCCGGCCGCGAGGTTGAGGCCCATGAAGGTGTCGCCCGGCGCCATCATGGCCATGAAGGCGGCGATGTTCGCGGAGGCACCCGAATGCGGCTGGACGTTTGCGAAACGACATCCGAAAAGCTTGGTAACGCGCTGAATCGCCAGCGTTTCTGCAACGTCCACGTACTGGCAACCACCGTAGTAACGCCGCCCCGGCAAGCCTTCGGCATATTTGTTGGTGAGCACCGAGCCCTGCGCCTCCAGCACCGCCCGGCTGACGAAGTTTTCCGACGCGATCAGCTCGATTTCGTCGCGCTGACGGCCGAGCTCGAGCCGGATCGCCTCGGCGATCTCCGGATCGCTTTCGGCGAGCGAGGCCGTAAACATGTCATGCGCGCCGGCATCCGCCGGCTTCGGGTTTGCGGGCATGTGGCTCTCCGGGCAGTTCGGCCGCGATAGCATATCGGTTCGGCAACGCCAAGGATTGGCGCGTAGGTGCTGTGGGCGGCCCAAGATGTAGTTGGGCGAATAGCGAATGGCGAGCAGCGAATGGAACCCCGTCGCGGGTCCCTACTCACTACCCGCCATTCGCTATTCGCCCTCTCTGGCGAGGCGTGCTTTCAGCTTGGCGAGCGCCAGCCGCTCGAGGTCGCTTGGCATCGCCGAAGCAGGCCCGATCACGGTCACCTCGATGCCGGTGTCGCCGTCGATCGCCGCGACCTTGACTGAGGCGCCGACCCGGGTGAACTCGAAAAAGACCTGCCCCTCGCCGCTCATTTGATGACCGTTCGCCTAAAGCGGTGTCGGCGCCATGACGGTCGTGCCGACGCCGTCGCGCGCATAGACGTCGTCGCGAAACTCGGCGACGCCATCCTGCGTCGCCCAGGCAGTGATATAGACCCAATAGAGTGGCACTGCATGCGCGAGCCGCGCATCCGCGCGCGCGCCCGACTTGATTGCCTGGTCGATGGTAGCACGCGACCAGCCCGGCGTGTCGTCGAGCAGCCAGTAGACCAGCTCGCGCACGTTCTGCACCCGCACGCAGCCCGACGAATCATAGCGAAAATCCTCGCCGAACAGGTTCTTCGCCGGCGTGTCGTGCATGTAGACGCCGTGCGCGCTGGGAAAATTGATGCGGATCGAGCCGAGTGAGTTGAAATCGCCCGGGTCCTGGCGGAAGCGGTAGTTGACCGCCTCATCCGAGTTCCAGTTGATCTGCTGGGCAGTCAACTCGGTGCCGCGCGGGTCGTAGATGCGGATGTGATTGTCCGCCAGATACGTCGGCTGCGCCTGCATCCTCGGAATGAGATCCTTGCGCACGATCGAGACCGGCACGGTCCAAAACGGATTGAAATTGACCTCGATGATGTGGCTCTGAATGTCGGGCGACGGGCGGTCCGGCTTGCCGACCACTGCGACGTGGCGCGATACCACGCGGCCGCCGGCGATCGCCTCGACCTGCGCGGCCGGGATGTTGACGACGACGAAGCGCTGGCCGAGGTCGCCGCTCATGGTGCGCAGACGCACCAGGTTGATGTCGAGCTGGGTCAGACGCACCTGCGCCGGGATATTGAGCGCCGCAAAGGTCTGCTCGCGCGCGACGCCGTCGATGGTGAGCCCGTTGCGCGCCTGGAAGCGCCGCACCCCCGCCTCGACATAAGAATCGTAGATATTGCTGCGGCCCGCCGCCTGGTCGAGGTCACCCGACACGATCAGGCGCTGGCGCAGCGCCACGACGCTCGGGTGTTGGTTGCCGAGCCGCAACTCGTTGACCGGCGGCACCGTCGGCCAGCCGCCGTTGGCGACGATCTGCTGGTAGCGCGCGATCGCCTGCTCGGTCGCGCCGACCGTCGCGGGCGACAGCGTCGGCAGCGACGAACGCGGCATCTTGATGGTGCGCGAGGCCGAGTCGAAGCCGAACGCGCCGCTCTGCTGCTCGATCAGCTTGCGCAGGATCGGATCCTCGGCCGCAGCGGCGCGCGCGGCAAGCCCCGCCCCGCCCGCCAACAAGAAGGCGCGCCGGTTGAGACGGATGACACTCAGTTGCTTCCTCATTTCATCCCCGACCAAGACCCCCTCGTCATGGCCGGCATAGCCGTGCGAAGGACGGCGTCGCTTCGCTCGCCTATGTCCCGGCCATCCACGTCGTGCTTTCCCGGAGCAAAGACGTGGATGCGCGGGTCAAGCCCGCGCATGACGGATTCGGCAATCCGTCGTGATCATTCCACCGCAGTCTGGACGGATGGTTAACGGTTGAGTAGGGCCCGGACGATTTATGGCGCGCAAAAAAAGGCCCCGGTCTTGCGACCGGGGCCCCTCGCGTCCGCAGGAGTCGAACGCTTACAGGCGATAGAGGATCTGATCCGTCCAGAAGCGCTCCAGCCGGTGCAGCGCCTTGTTGAGCGAAGCGAACTCCTCCGTGTTGATGCCGCCCACCTGCTCGACCGTGCGCACGTGCTTCTGGTAGAGGTGCTCGACGATGTCGCGCACCTCGACGCCCTTGGCGGTGAGCTTGATGCGCACCGAGCGGCGGTCGACGCGCGAGCGCTGGTGGTCGAGGAAGCCCATCTCGACCAGCTTCTTGAGATTGTAGGAGACGTTGGAGCCGAGGTAGTAGCCGCGCGTGCGCAGCTCGCCGGCGGTCAGCTCCTTGTCGCCGATATTGTAGAGCAGCAGGGCCTGCACCGAATTGATGTCGGAGCGGCCCCGGCGATCGAACTCGTCCTTGATCACGTCGAGCAGGCGGCGGTGCAGCCGCTCGACCAGCGTCAAGGCTTCGAGGTAGAGCGGGCGAATCTGGTCGATGCGCTCAGCGCGCTCGGCAGGCTCGACCGCCTTGACTAGAGGTTTCATGATGACGCCCTCGACGATTTGTTATTGATCGACGAGGCCCTGTTCTCCTCGTCCCATACGTGAAATTAGCTCGATACGATCTAAGATGGGCTTAAATAACAGCATAAAGATTAGGTTTATCAGCGACGGTAAATCATCGATTGAAGATCGAATTGCAACAGGCGTCTTTACGTTTCGGTGACGCTGCGGACGCGCTTCGGTCCGCCTCTGTTCGCGCCGGCACGAAATCCTTACCCGAGATGTCGCGCGCCGGCACAACGAATAGCTCAAATTGGTTCACGTCGCGTTAGGGTCCGGCATGCGCAGCAGCCGGATGATGCCGGAGAAATCGCGGCCCGATTCACCCTCGGCGCAATAGCGTTCGTAGACGGTTGCGGCCTGCGCCCCCATCGGCGTGGTTGCGCCGGCCGCCTGCGCGGCCTGCTGCGCGAGCCGAAGGTCCTTGAGCATCATGGCCGCCGTGAAGCCCGCCTCGTAGTCGCGGTTCGCCGGCGAGGTCGGCACCGGGCCGGGCACCGGGCAATAGCTCGTCATCGACCAGCACTGGCCCGACGATTTCGACGAGATGTCGAACAGTTTCTGCGCGTCGAGGCCGAGCTTTTCGGCGAGCAGAAACGCCTCCGATACCGCGACCATCGATACGCCGAGGATCATGTTGTTGCAGATCTTCGCCGCCTGCCCGGTCCCCGAGCCGCCCGCATGCACGATCGTCTTGCCCAGGCGCTCGAGCAGCGGCTTCGCGCGCGCAAAAGCCCGGTCGCTGCCGCCGACCATGAAGGTGAGGGTCGCGGCCTGCGCGCCGCCGACGCCGCCCGACACCGGGGCGTCGATCATGTCGAGCCCCCTCGCCTGCGCGGCATCGCCGACCGTGCGCGATGTCGCGACGTCGATGGTGGATGAATCGATCAGCAGCGTGCCGGGCGCGACGCTGTCGAGCACGCCGCCCGCGTCGCCGTAGACCGCGCGCACATGCTCGCCCGCCGGCAGCATGGTGATGACCGCCTCGGCGCCCGTGCACGCATCCGCGATCGAGGTTGCGGCCGCGCCGCCTGCCGCGCTCAGCCGCCCGACCGAAGCCTTGGCGACGTCATAGCCCGCCACCGCATGCCCGGCCTTGATCAGGTTCAGCGCCATCGGCAGCCCCATGTTGCCGAGCCCGATGAATCCCATCCGCGCCATGTCGTTCCCCCCGCTCCAATGTCCGGCTTGTTTGCGCGACGGCGCACGCTATTGCGGATGCTCGCGCGCCGCCTGGATGGCGAGGAAAAGATACGCCGCGATCACCAACCCCTCCAGCGCCACGATGATGGGCTGCGGCCCGTAGACCTGCTGGAAGAACAGGTCGATCACCGCCATCGACACCGCGGACGTGAGCCACACCACCGCGCCCCACGGCGCCGCGAGCCACAGACCCACCGCGGCGACGAGATCGATCACGGCGAAAAAGACGGTCGCGGTCTGCCACTGGGTCCCATGGCCGAGAAAGCCGCCGTCGCGCCCGCCGATGAAGCCGCACACCGCCGCCCAGTGATAGAGCCCCTTGAGCATCGACACGGCGGCCATGACGCGCAGAAACAGCACCAGCCGGTTGGTCCAGCTGCCTCGCTGCCGGCGTTCATCGTCCGCGTGAACCGGCGCCAGCTCGTCGATCGGGTCGCTGGTGATCGGATCGCTCATCAGATTGTTCCTGGCAGCTCGAGCTCGCGGTCGAGCGGCGCGAAATGGCGTTCCGTCTCGGCATCCGTGATATCTTCGAGACGCGTGGGCCGCCAGCGCGGCGCATTGTCCTTGTCCACGATCACGGCCCGTACTCCCTCATAAAAGTCGACGCCGCGTACGATGCGCGACACGATGCGGAACTCGGCACGCATGCAGTCGTCGAACGACCAATGCGGCCCGCGCCGCATTTGCGCCAGCGCAATCTTGAGGCTCAGCGGCGCCTTGCCGCGGATCGTCGCCGCAAACGCCCGCGCGGCCGCATCGCCGGTATCGAGCAGCGCCAGGATATCCTCGACCCTTTCGGCCGCGAAGTGGCGATCGATGGCGTCGCGCATCTGCGTCACCGATCCCCCAGCCACCCGCTCGGCAAAGGCCGCAATCAAGGCATCGACCGGGATACTGCCGCACAGCCCGTCGATGAGGTCGGCAAAGCGCTCCGAACGGACCCGGTGGGTGGCGACACCCGACGCGACCGCGTCCTCGGCGCGCAGCCGCTCGGCCGTCAGCGCGCAAAAGGCACCGAGCTCGCCCGGCAGGCGCGGCAGGAACCAGGTGGCACCGACGTCGGGAAAGAACCCGATGCCGACCTCCGGCATGGCGAACTGGAAGCGGTCGCCCGCGACCCGATGCGAGCCGTGGATCGATACGCCGACGCCGCCGCCCATGACGATGCCGTCGATCAGCGCCACATAGGGCTTGGGGTAGTGCTTGATGGCGGCGTTGAGCGCGTATTCGTCGCGCCAGAAGTCGCAGGCCTCCTCGTAGCGCCCGGCGCGGCCCAGATCGTAGAGCGCCCGCAGGTCGCCGCCCGCCGAGAAGGCGCGCCCGCCCGCCGCCGCGACGACGACGCGGCTGACGGAAGGATCGTCGCGCCATTGATCGAGCCGCGCGCGCAGCGCCCGCACCATGCCGTGCGTGACCGCGTTCAAGGCCTGCGGGCGGTTGAGCGTGACGATGCCGGCGACGCCGCGGCGCTCGAACAGGATTTCTGGTTCGGACGACATGATGCGATGCCGAGCGTGTGGACGCTGCGCGTCATCGCCGAAATCGCGCACGAACGCAATGGTCGCGCGCCGCCGGACATCGGGATCAATCGAGATTGGTGACGAACAGGTCGCCGAAGCTCGTGACACTGTCGGACTGCGACCAGATGCCGATCCGCCCGGGCGTCATCAGGCGCCGTTCCGACGCGTCGAACAGTCGCCTGCCCTCGAGCCACACCGTGAAGTGGTCATCCGCCGCCCTCACCTTGAGGACGTGCGCGGTGCCCGCGGCGATCGGCACAGCGCGGGCGGCGACCTCGACATGCTCGCCATTGAGGACGCGGACCATGCGCACGTCGTTTGCGAGCGCGTCCGCCCGCACGAGGTAGTAATCGCTGGCGTCGAGCAAACGCAGGACGATGCCGGCGGCGCGGGCGACATGACCCTGGCGCGGCACGAACGCAAGCTCGACCTCGAGGTTGCATGCGACCGGGCGATCCGCAACGCACATGGGAAACCGGTTCGGCTCACGGCCGCCGCTGGTTTCGACCAGCGCCTTGCCGTCGAGCAGCAGCCGCTCGACGCGCACGACCCATGCGATCGGGCCGCCGTCGCCGCTCGCGACCGGCGTGCAGCCGTCGGGCTCGCTGCCCTCCTCGACCAGCGGCGAGGAGAGCACGATGCGCAGCGGATCCGCGGTTGCGGCCGCGCAAGATGCGAGCGCCGCCACAAGCATGGCCACGAGCCGCGCCGCAATCGACCTGCCGCAACGTAGCAACGAGATTTCGGGTCTGGAACTCATCGCGGCCGGATGCGCACCGGATCGCGCCTCAGGCCGGCCACGCGATCGACAGCTCCATTATCTCGTCCCAGGCGTACGGGCACTGCACCGGAAACCTGCGTGGCGAAAGCCGGGTCTGCGCCGCAGCCTCGATACGCGCGTCCTCGTAGGCGTCCGCCGTCGCGGTCTTGAGGTGCGGTTTCAAACCCGGATTCTTGCGCAGCAGCCGGCGGACATGATTGCGCTGCACCGTGATGCTTGCCCACCAGCTGCGCGTGCGCCGTTCGGGCTGATGGTCCCATTTCAGCAAATGCAGCAGGATCAGCCGCAGCGCGCTCTCGAGCTTGTCGTATTGCTCGCTCCCCACGTCATCGAGCTCCTCGGCAATATTTTGCGCGTCGGCCTCGGCGATACGGCCGGCGCGCAAGAGCGCCGCCTGTTCGGTCGCCCATCCGTAGAGATCGCGATCGTAGCGTGCACGCGCAGTATTGCGCTTGGTGGCGGAACGTTCATCCATGATCGACGCCTCCGGGAGCGCCGGACTTTCAGTTTCCCAATATATCGCGGCTCACGATCAGCCGCATCACCTCGTTGGTGCCTTCGAGGATCTGGTGCACGCGCACGTCGCGCAGCACGCGCTCGATCGGATGGTCGCGCAGATAGCCGTAGCCGCCGAAGAGCTGCAGGCAGCCGTTGACGACCTCGAAGCCGGCGTCGGTCGCGTGCCGCTTGGCCATGGCGGCGAGCCGCGTCGCGCCCGGCTCGGCCGTCGTCACGGCGGTTGCGGCCCGGCGCACCATGAGCCGCGCCGCCTCGAGCTCGGTCGCGTAGTCGGCAACCCGGAACGCGAGCGCCTGGAAGTCGGCGAGCCGGGTGCCGAACTGCTTGCGCTCGCGCATATACGCGATCGTGCGGTCGAGGCAGAACTGCGCGCCGCCGATCGAGCAGGCCGCGATGTTGAGGCGTCCGCCATCGAGCCCGGCCATGGCGATCTTGAAGCCTTCGCCCTCGGCGCCGATGCGGTTGGCGACCGGCACGCGGCAGTTCTCGAACATCACCATGGCGGTCGGCTGCGATTTCCAGCCGAGCTTCTTCTCCGGCGCGCCGAACGAAAGGCCGGGTGTGCCCTTTTCGACCACGATGCAGGAAATGCCTTTCGGTCCCCGTTCGCCGGTGCGGACCATCGCAACGTAGAGGTCGGACACGCCGCCGCCCGAGATGAAGGCCTTGGCGCCGTCGAGAACATAATCGTCGCCGTCGCGCCGCGCGCGCGTCGAAAGGCTGACGGCGTCCGACCCGGAGTCCGGCTCGGTCAGGCAGTAGCTGGCGAAATGCTCCATGGTGCACAGCTTGGGCAGGAAGCGGCGGCGCTGCGCCTCGCCGCCGTAGCGGTCGATCATCCAGGCCGCCATGTTGTGGATCGAGATATAGGCGGCCGTCGACGTGCAGCCCTGCGCCAGCTCTTCGAAGATGACCGTGGCGTCGAGCCGCGTCAGGGCGGAGCCGCCGACGTCTTCCTTCACGTAGATGCCGCCGAAGCCGAGCGCCGCGGCCTTGCGCAACGCATCGACCGGAAACGTCTCGTTCTCGTCCCAATCGCGCGCGTGCGGCATCATCTCGGCGGCCGCAAAGTCGCGCGCGGTGGCCTGAAAGGCCTGCTGTTCCTCGGAAAGATTGAAATCCATGGCGCGTCCGCAATCGCCCTTCGAGCGATAGAGGCCCGGTTGATGTCGGTCAATCCGCCGCAGTCCTGGCGCCACGGTCGGGCCCATTGGCATGTCCGGGTCGGAAGGGCTAAAAATGTACCCGACGCGGAGCATGCCCATGGTCACCAGATATGGTCGCCCGATCGAAGCCAAGACCCGCCTCGTGCCGGTCGAGGCCGAGCCCGCAGCGAAAGCCGAACCGAAGCCCGCCCCCCCGCTTGACCTCACCGAGCGGCCGCGCCGCAACCGGCGCAGCGAATGGGCGCGCCGCATGGTGCGCGAGCACGTCGTCACCGCCGACGACCTGATCTGGCCGCTGTTCATCGTCGACGGCAGGAAAACGCGCGTCGCGATCGACTCGATGCCGGGCGTCGAGCGCCTCTCGGTCGACGAGGCGGTGCGCGAAGCCGTGCGTGCCCGCGAGCTCGCGATCCCGTGCCTTGCGCTCTTTCCCTACACCGACCCCAAGCGGCGCGACGCGGAGGGCCGCGAGGCCCTCAATCCGGACAACCTGGTGTGCCGCGCCATCCGCGCCATCAAGCAGGAAGTGCCCGACATCGGCATTCTGTGCGATGTCGCGCTCGATCCCTATACGAGCCACGGCCATGACGGCCTGCTGCACGACGGCGAGATCGTCAATGACGCGACCGTCGAGGTGCTGGTGCGCCAGGCACTGGTCGAGGCCGAAGCGGGCTGCGACATCATCGCGCCTTCCGACATGATGGACGGCCGCATCGGCGCGATCCGCAAGGCGCTTGATGGCGCCGGGCACCACGAGGTGCAGATCATGGCCTATGCGGCGAAATACGCCTCGGCGTTCTACGGGCCGTTCCGTGACGCGGTCGGGTCGGCAAAAACGCTTACCGGCGACAAGCGTACCTACCAGATGGACCCGGCCAATTCGGACGAGGCCCTGCGCGAGGTCGCGCTCGACCTCGCCGAGGGCGCCGACATGGTGATGGTCAAGCCGGGCATGCCGTACCTCGACATTGTGCAGCGCGTCAAAGACACCTTCAAAAGGCCCACTTTCGCCTATCAAGTCTCTGGCGAATATGCGATGCTTATGGCTGCCGTGGGTCACGGCTGGCTCGACGGCGACAGGGCGATGATGGAGAGCCTGGTTGCCTTCAAGCGGGCCGGAGCGGACGGGGTGCTCAGCTATTTTGCCCCGAGAGTTGCCGAAAAACTTCGGCGTGAGGTGGGCTAGGATTCGCAAGCCATTGTTAGTACAGCGTCTTTACGCCTTGCGAGGACGAGGCGATGGCACGTGACGAGCTGGATCTTTCCGACCTGCAGCCCTCGCGCATTGCGCGGGTGGTAGTGGTCGCGTCTACCCTTGCGGTGATCCTGATCGCGGCCTGGGTGTTTGCACCGATTCTCCTGGCGAAGTACGGTTCCGCGACCGCGACTGCCGCGACGGGGCCGAAGGCCGAGCCCGCGGCGCGGGCGTCTGCGGCCGTAGCGGCCGCTCCGGCGGCACCCGCCCCAGCCAACGATACAGTCTCGGCTCCCGCCCCGATCACAACCGCGCTCGCGTCGAGCGGCGACGACAATGCGCCAGCGCCCGCTGCGGCTGCGCCGCCGGCACCGGCACCGGCACCGGGCAACAATGTCGCCGCGCCATGGCCCACGGCCCCGCCCGCACAGCCGCAGGACCAGCCCGCACAGGCCACCCCACCGGCCCAGCCTGCGGCGCCGCCCGCTCCGGCGGCCAGCATCGATAACGTGCGGCTCGCCTCGGTCGCTCCGGCCGATAACAATGCCGACACCGCCGCCAATGCGGATCAGCCGTCGAATGTGCCGCTGCCGCGCAGCCGGCCGAGCCGCCTGATCGCGACCCGCCTCGCGATCCCGCTTCCGCGCCCGCGGCCCGACATCGACAACAGCGACGCGCCGACGCCCGCAATGAAGGCGTTCGAGCTGCAAGTCGAACGGATGCGCTGAACGCCTCGCTCTCGTTAGCTGAATTTGGATTTGTGACGCGGTCGTCGTTTGCACCGCGACACTTGCGTTGCGCCTCACTTTCCCCACATCCAGGTCGCGCGTTGGGTCGCGAGCCCGTCATGGCGCAAGGCGAGAAGAAGCGCATGGGCGTCACGGTCGAGATCAAGCCGCATGCCTACGATCCGGTGCTGAATTGGGACCTGTTCGACGGCGTGCTGCCACGCCGGCTGCTCGCCTTTGCGATCGATGCCGCCATCATCTTCGCGGCGGCCGCGCTCGCGACGGTGGTCATCATCGTGTTCGGCTTCGTCACCCTCGGCCTGGGCTGGTGGCTTTTCACGCTCCTCTACCCCGGCACGGTGATCTGGGCGCTGATCTACTACGGCTCGACCCTGGGCAGCCCGGCCTCCGCCACGATCGGCATGCGCGTCATGGACATCGAGATGCGCACCTGGTACGGCGCGCCGTGCTATTTCGTGCTCGGCGCCGTGCATGCGATCGTGTTCTACGTCTCGATGACGATGTTCACCCCGCTGGTGCTCATCGCCGGCCTGTTCAACACGCGCCAGCGGCTGCTGCACGATTTCGTGGTCGGCACGGTGGTGATCAACAATGCGCGGCGCGCGGCGGCGCTGCGTGCCGTTGCGGCAATCTAGCGCCGGATTTGACGAAGCGGCGCCGGCGCGCAATCCTAGGCGCCGGAGTCGATCCACCGGACCCGCCGTGACCCAGCATTCGCGCGATACGCCGCAGTTCTACCTGACCGCGCCCTCGCCGTGCCCTTATCTGGCCGGCCGGGAGGAGCGCAAGGTTTTCACCCATCTGGTCGGCGAGCGGGCACCCGAGCTCAACGATCTCCTCACCCACGGCGGCTTCCGCCGCAGCCAATCGATCGCCTACCGGCCGGCCTGCGAGTCCTGCCGCGCCTGCGTGTCGGTGCGCGTCGTGGCCGGCGATTTCCGCCCGACGCGCAGCATGCGGCGCGTGCTCGACCGCAATTGCGATATGATCGGCGAGATGCGCGCCGCGGTGCCGACGTCCGAGCAGTACTCGGTCTTCCGCGCCTATCTCGATTCCCGCCATCACGACGGCGGCATGGCGGACATGACCGTGCTCGACTACGCCATGATGGTCGAGGACAGCCACGTCACCACCAAGATGATCGAATACCGGCGGCGCGGCGCCGACGGCAACGACCTGCTCGCGGTCGCCTTGACCGACGTGCTCGGCGACGGCCTGTCGATGGTCTATTCATTCTACGAGCCCGAGGCGGGCGACCGCTCGCTCGGCACGCTGATGATCCTCGACCACATCGCGCGCGCGCGCCGCATGGGCCTCGCCTACGTCTATCTCGGCTATTGGGTGCGCGGCTCGCGCAAGATGGACTACAAGGGCCGCTTTCTGCCGCAGGAGCGGCTGATGGCCGAGGGGTGGGTGCGGGCGGAAAGCTGAAGGCGCGAATAGCGAGTGGCGAACAGCGAATGGACTACTCGCTGTTCGCCATTCGCTATTCGCCCGTTTCAGGGAAGCATCATCTCGACGATCAGGAACGCATTGAGCGCGAGCACGACCGCGGTGCCGACCACCGCCGCGATCTGCGTCAGGCGGCTGCTGGCGAACTCGCCCATGAGGTCGCGCCGGCGCGTGAACATCAACAGCGCGATCATCGGCAAAGGCAGCGCGATCGACAGCAGCACCTGGCTCACCACCAGCGCCTGCGTCGCGTTGACGCCGAAGCCGACCACCACGAAGGCCGGAATCATGGTCACGACGCGCCGGACCCAGATCGGTATGCGGAAGCCGACGAAACCCTGCATGATCATCTGCCCCGCCATGGTGCCGACCGTCGAGCTCGACACGCCGGACGCGAGCAGCGAGACCAGAAAGACCGCGGCGGCCGCGGCGCCGAGCAGGGGCGTCAAGGTGTGATAGGCGGTCTCGATCTCGGCGA
>DATBZM010000363.1:0-2491 GCA_036513175.1 Xanthobacteraceae bacterium
CCTCGTCGCGGGTCCACAGCTCCCCGGTTGCGACCCCGAAATAGGCGCCGTGGATAGCGACGCTGCCGCGCTCGATGAGCTTGCGCAGGCGCGGGAAGGTCATCAGGTTGTCGAGGCTGTTGGCGACGTTCGCCTGCTCGAGGCGCGTGAGGTATTCGGCACGCGACAGCGCCCCGCGCGGGCCGATCTTGTCGGCGGCGGGGGCCATCAGCCGCATCCACTTGCCGATGAAATCGCCGGGCGAGAGCGGCTCGGCGTCCTCGGCAAAAGCCTTGACGCCGCCGCACTGGGCATGGCCGAGGACGACGATGTGCTTGACTTTGAGCGCGGCGACGCCGAACTCGAGCGCCGCCGACACGCCGTGCGCCTGCCCATCGGGCGCATAGGGCGGCACGATGTTGGCGACATTGCGCACCACGAACAGCTCCCCGGGCCGCGCGTCGAAGATGACCTCGGGCGACACCCGCGAGTCGCAGCAGCCGATCACCATGACCTCGGGCGACTGGCCGCTTTCGGCGAGCTCACGAAAGCGGTCCTGCTCGTGCGGCAGCCGGCCGGCGCGGAACGACCGATAGCCTTCGACCAATCGTTGGGGGAACGGCACGACGCCTCGCGCAACAGAGCATCTTCCGTTCCTGCGGAATCGGAAGATGCACTATGTCTTTTTGTTTGACGCATGTTCTTGCCGGCGAACCGGTGGCCACCCCCGATCAAGTCGGGGGCAGGCTTTCGCCGGAACATGCGTTCGGGATGCCGGCGCGAGCACCCAACCACACCTCGCGGACGATTGGCAACTTCGCCGGGCTGGCATGCCGGTTGCAGCGCCGCTATCGATTGACGCAGGCTGTTCGCTCTGGCCAGTTCCGTCCGTTCACAAGGGGGCTCATCCATGACCGTGCGTCCACGCCGCAGCGTGCTCTACATGCCGGGATCGAACGCCCGCGCGCTGGAGAAGGCAAAGACGCTGCCCGCCGACGCCGTCATCCTCGACCTCGAGGACTCGGTCGCGCCCGACGCCAAGGCGGCGGCACGGGCGCAGATCGTGCAGACCGTGCAGGCGGGCGGCTTCGGCCATCGCGAGGTGATCGTGCGCACCAATGCGATCGACACGCCATGGTTCGCCGACGACCTCGACGCCGCCGTCGCGGCGCGGCCGGATGCCGTGCTGGTGCCGAAGATCTCCACGCCCGACCAGATCGAGCTGATCGGCCAGCGGCTGTTCGACATGCATGCGGACCTGCACGTGCGGCTGTGGGCGATGATCGAGACGCCGGCCGCGATCTTCAACATCCGCGCGCTTGCGGCCGAGGCGGAGGACTCGGAGAGCCGGCTCGCCGCCTTCGTGATCGGCACCAACGACCTCGCCAAGGAGACGCGCGCGCGCCTCGTGCCGGGCCGCTTGCCGATGCTGGCGTGGCTCATGTCGTGCGTGCTCGCCGCGCACAGCTACGGCATCGACGTGCTCGACGGCGTCTACAACAACCTCTCCGACCTCGAGGGCTTCAAGGCCGAATGCGCGCAGGGCCGCGACATGGGCTTCGACGGCAAGACGCTGATCCACCCGAACCAGATCGAGCCATGCAACGCGGCGTTCTCGCCGTCAGCCGACGAGATCGCACAGGCGCGCAAGGCGATCGCGGCGTTCGACCTGCCCGAGAACCGCGACAAGGGCGTGGTGCAGATCGACGGCCGGATGGTCGAGCGCCTGCATGCCGAAATGGCGCGGCGCACGGTGGCGATCGCCGAGGCGATCGATAAGGCAAAATGAACGGGCTCGTGTCCCGGACAAGCTCCGGCGCAGCCGGAGCGCAGATCCGGGACCCAGCGGCCACGCGTCGCGGCGACGCCACGACGTTGCAATATTGCGCTTCGCGGATTCTTGCGCTGGGTCCCGGGTCTCATTCCGCGCGGGCAAGGGCCCGCGCTCCATTCGCCCGGGACACGAGGCCTAAACCCACGGCCGCTCGGCCTTCACCTGCGCCTCATAGCCCTCGATCTGGCCCTGCTTGACCTTGGTGAGACCGATGTCGTCGAGGCCGTTGAGCAGGCAATGCTTGCGGTGCGCGTCGATCTCGAACTTCACGGTGCCGCCGTCGGGGCCGCGGATTTCCTGCTTTTCCAGGTCGATCGAGAGCGTCGCGTTGGCGCCGCGGTCGGCATCGTCGAACAGCTTCTCGAGATCCTCAGGGGAGACCTTGATCGGCAGCACGCCGTTCTTGAAGCAGTTGTTGTAGAAGATGTCGCCGAACGAGGTCGAGATCACGGCGCGGATGCCATAGTCGAGCAGCGCCCACGGCGCGTGCTCGCGCGAGGAGCCGCAGCCGAAATTGTCGCCGGCGACGATGATCTTGGCCTTGCGATAGGCCGGCTTGTTGAGGATGAAATCCGGGTTCTCGCTGCCGTCGTCGCGGTAGCGCTTCTCCGAGAACAGACCCTTGCCGAGACCGGTGCGCTTGATCGTCTTGAGATACTGCTTGGGGATGATCGCGTC
>DATBZM010000364.1:0-15600 GCA_036513175.1 Xanthobacteraceae bacterium
TTCCGTTCCACCGCGTGATGTCGCGTTGCGCGATATCGGCCGGCGTGAATTGAACTGGCGCGCAGGTAAGGCCCGACAACGGCATGCGGGGTTCGATCGCGGCACCTGCGCCGACGCTCGATATGATTGGGGCCGACTCGCTCATGACGATCTCCTCATGTTGGCGATGCCCTCGTTGTCGTCCGGCGCGTCCTCCTGTCGCTCTTGAATTGCGTCTGTCCGCAACGCTAAGCCTTGCGTCCCGGATTTTTCGCAGAATTTATTTTTCGCGGTGGTTTTTGACGTCGTTTTTTTTGCGAACCGCCCCGATGGTCCGGGGGAGCGTCTCGCGATCAACACTGCAACGCGATGGCCGCCGTGCTGATCCGTCTGCGCGATGCAAGTGTAGATAGCCGATCGAATGCGGCCTCGCAGTGACGCGACGCTCACAATCGCGTGTGACGCGCTCACGGCAATTTGAGCGCGCATGCTTGCTTGGCGCGGCGGCTTCGACTGCTCAAGGCGCCGGCACGGCGGCGAGCTCGTTGGGCAACCCTTGACGCCGGCCGGCGCGGCCCGCATCATTCGCTGCAGGCGAGATCATGGGTGAGGAGATGACATGATATCGACCGTTCCGCGCCGCCGCACCGCTTTGCGCCGTCTGCGCCTCGCCGCAGGCGCAGCGCTCGTGCTGGCATTGCCGGCAATTGCCGCCTTCGCGCCCGCCAGGGCGCAAACCACCGACCAGACCACGGCCGGCACCGACGAGACGAATCCCGCCCCGGCGTCGAGCATCTTCCCCACCCCGACCGCGTCCTCGCAAACCTGCATGTTCGGCTGCAGCACCCAGGTGCAAAGCTGCCAGAACACCTGCATCAGCACGATCAACGGCACGACCCTCATTCCATCGATGACGACCGCCGGCACGACCTCGAACCCGACGACGTGCCAGACCAACTGTTCGACTCAACTGACGACGTGCCAGCGCAATTGCAATCTGGGTCCGTAAGACGGCTCGCGCGACGCCTTGCTGCAGCGCCAAGGCAGGCGCCAACCGTTTCGCCTCACGTCGCTTCGCGCAGGACCCGGACAATCGCCTCCTGCACGATCCGCATCCAGCCGCGGCTCATCGCGTCGAAGGCAAAATCGTTTTCCGGCGAACGGAAGCCCGCGTGGACGAGCCGCAATCGCGTGCCCTGCGAAACCGGCGTCAGGGTCCAGGTCACCACCGTATCGAGCGCCGCGCCATATTTCGTGTTGCCGCTCGCTCCGCCCCTCCAGCTGTAGACCAGCCGGCGCGCCGGCACGACCTCGAGCACCTCGCAGTGCACGACGCCGTCCCAATTGCCCATCGGTCGAGCGCGCAAGGTGAACCGCTTTCCGACCACTGGCTCGAAATCATTCGGCATCAGCCACTGCGCGATCAACCCGGACGTCGCCAGCGCCATCCAGACCACCTCAGGCGCGTGCGGCAGCACCTCCTCGACGACGACGTTTCGGGTTGTCGCGGCCTCGAGAGCCATTGTCGATCTCCTTCAACAGCACTTTGAGATTGGCGAAGCGCTCGCGCCAGAACGCACCGTAGATGCCGAGCCAATCGACCAGCGGCGCGAGGCCCTGCGGCCGGGCGCGGTAATGGATGTTGCGGCCTTCGCGCCGTTCGATGACGAGAGCGGCAAGCCTGAGCGCGCGCAGGTGCTGCGACACGGCCGGTTGCGACACCTTGGCGCCGCGCGTCAGCGCCCCGGCGGTGATCTCCCCCGCCGTCACGATCTGCTCGAACACGGCACGCCGCGTCGGATCGGCGAGCGTGCGCATCACGGTATCGACGTCGAGGGGCATCGGCATGACCTATGAATAAGTGTTGCCTTATGCATCGTCAAGCCGGGGATCATCGCCGACCCGGCGTCGCCCGTGTCAGATGTGCGGCAGGGGCCGCTTCGATTTCGCCGCCGACGGCACCTTCACGAGCGCCTCGCCGTCGAGCACGACCTCCCCGCCCACCCGGCACGTGCAGGCAAGCCGCGCGCGCTGCCGCCCGGGGATGAGCTCGGCGACCGTCACGGTCACGTCGACGGTATCGCCGATGCGCACCGGCGCGTGGAAGTGCAGGGTCTGCGAGACGTAGATCGCGCCCGGTCCCGGCAGCCGCGTGCCGAGCACCGCCGAGATGAGGCCCGCCGTATAGAGGCCGTGCGCGATGCGGCCGCCGAACGAGGTCTTGGCGGCAAAGTGCTCGGACAGATGGATCGGATTGCGGTCGCCCGTGAGCGTCGCGAAGCCGACCACGTCGTCCGACGAGATCGTCTTCGACAGCGTCTCGGTCATGCCGACCGAGAGGTCCTCGAAATGGAGAATGCGCAGGGGAAGGATCATCGAAGAGGACTCTAGCCGGTAGCCCGCATGGAGCGAAGCGAAATGCGGGATCGCCGTCCCCGGATTTCGCTTGCGCTCCATCCGGGCTACAACGGACGCTGCACAAATCCAGCCGGAGTGTTTTTCATGAAAGCCGCAGTCGTCGGTGAGCATGGCGTCGAAATCCGCGACGTCGAGAAACCCGCCCCGAAGCCGAACGAGGTGCTGATCCGCGTGCGCGCCTCGAGCCTCAACCGCGCCGATCTCCTGGTCGCGCAGGGCCATCAGCACGGCGCGGTCGGCGGCGTCGGCGCCCGCCTCGGGCTCGAATGCGCCGGCGAGGTCGAGGCGATCGGCCGCGACGTGCGGGAGATCAAGGCGGGCGACCGCGTGATGGCCTCGGCGCCCGGCGGCTATGCCGAATACGCCGTGACCGACGCCGGCCGCGTCAACCGCATCCCGGCGAACAACATGACGTTCGCACAGGCCGCCTGCTTTCCGGTCGCGCTGCAGACCATGCACAACGCGGTCGTCACCGCCGGCCGGCTCAAGCGCGGCGAAAGCCTGCTGATCCAGGGCGCGAGCACCGGCGTCGGCCTCATGGGCATGCAGATCGGCAAGGCGATGGGCGCTGCCCTCGTGATCGGCACCTCGACCAATCCGGCGCGCCGGGCGCGGCTCAAGGAATACGGTGCCGATCTCGCGCTCGATTCGAGCGACCCGAAATGGCCCGACGAGGTCAAGCAGGCGACCGACGGCAAGGGCGTCGACCTGATCGTCGACCAGATCTCGGCGAGCGTCGCCAACCAGAACCTCGCGGCCGCCAAGATCCTCGGCCGCATCGTCAATGTCGGCCGGCTCGGCGGCATGAAGGGCGAGTTCGATTTCGACCTGCACGCCTTGAAGCGCATCGACTATATCGGCGTCACCTTCCGCACCCGCTCGCCCGACGAAGTGCGCGAGATCGTGCGGGCGATGCGCGCCGATCTGTGGCCCGCGCTCGAGGCCGGCAAGCTCACGCTGCCGATCGACAAGACCTTCCCGCTCGCCAAGGCCGCCGACGCGCTCGCCATGATGCGGGCGAACGCGCACTTCGGAAAGATCGTGCTGACGATGGACTAAGGGCGTGGCGCTCATGAAATTGGGACGCCGCGGATCAGGGCGCGTCGGATCGAAGCGATGTAAGATGATCACGCATTCGCCGTCGAATATCGCGCTAAGCGTGCTCACGGTTCTGGCGATCGTGTTCGACTGGCCATGACGTGATGGTCCGTTCACGCCCCCCGCTGAACACGCTCCCTGCTGCACTACCACTAAATCCGGCAGGCATTGTCGCAGGGTGCCCTAGCGTCGCGCGACGCGGGACGGCGGTGAAATACTTCATGGCTGTCCGTCTAGCCCAGGGGTAGCAAGTCATCGCGCCCGGCGCGTTCCGGCGCGACATCGAAAGGGATATGCCATGCACACGCGTTCCTCCTCGCTGCGGCGCCTTATCGCCGCGATGCTCGTCGCGGGCGCGTCGCTCGCCGCCGCCCCGGCGCTCGCCGACGAACAGAAGATCGCGTTGTGCCATGCCGGCCTGATCAAGCTCGCGCCGTTCGAGCAGCACATCAAGAACATGCGCGCCCTCAAGCGCTACTCGAACGAGCAGATCGACGAGCTGATCGCACGCGGCCGCAAGGGCGGCGCGGAGTTCTTCTCCTCGCAGATCGTCCTCAAGGAGGAGCCTTCCGGCTCCGGCACCTACGACCTGCGCATGGTGCACGGCCTCTCCGACGCGGCCGACTACCGCAACGTCACGGCCTGGACCTGCAACGGCGCGGAGGATTTTCCGATCGTCTATTTCGTCGGCTTCCGCGTGCGCAGAATCGAGAACGACACGATCTTCGTCTCGCGCGAAAAGGACATCGTCAACGTCATCTCGCTGCATACGCTCGACCCCAAGCTCGACCGGCAGCTCGCCGTCAAGCTCGAGGAGGGCAACAAGGTCCTGTGCGAGGACGTCAACAAGCGCTGCGAGGCCGGCATCTTCTACGACAACGATTTCTGACCGCCCGGGCCGCATCACCCTGGCGCAAGGGCGCCGCGGCGCGGCCGCGAAGGCGCAAATCATTGATCTTGAACCGCATGTTACCTTCAGGCGACATAGATGGGTGGATGGTCGATACCGCCAGGATCGGCCCATGGATGTTCGCAAGGGTAGTTCCCTGATCTTGCCTCAGCTCGATCGCTTCGCCAGCGATGACGTGCCGGAGCGCGAGCGGGTTGCCTTCGTGCGCGAGGTCTACGGCCGCGCGGTCGTCAGGCACGACATCGAGCCGCAACCGGGCAGCGCCTTCTACTGGCGCAGCACGCTGTGGCACCTGCCGGGCCTCGCCGTCGCCTCGACCGCCTGCTCGCGCGTCCATACCCGGCGAACGGCGGCGCAGATCGACAGCGACGACCTCGTCATCAACGTGACGGTCGCAGGCAAGCGGGTGGTGCGCCAGCGCGGGCGCGAAGCGGTCTGCGCCCCCGGCGAGGCCGCGCTCACGCGCAGCCGCGAGATCGCCTCGTGCGACTGCGCGCCCGACTCGCGGCTGCTCAACCTGCGCATCCCGGTCGAGGCCCTCGGCGCGCGCTTGCGCGATCTCGACGCGCTGCTCGCCCGCACATTTGCGGCCGACACCGGCGGCCTCGCGCTGCTCATCCGCTATGCCGAGATGCTGCAACACGACGACGCCGTCACGGCCTTCGCCGGCGCCGAGGCGCGCAGCCTCGCGGTCGCCCACGTCTACGACCTCGTCACGCTGCTGCTCGGCCGCCCGGCGGCCGACCCCGCACCCGGCGGCGTCGCCGCGGCGCGCCTGCGTGCCATCAAATCCGACATCCTGCGCAGCGCGCATGACCACGAGCTCTCGGTTGCCGTCATCGCGGCACGGCAGGGCGTGTCGCCGCGTTACGTGCGCAAGCTGTTCGCGGGCGAGCACCTGACCTACTCGAGCTTCGTGCTCGCGCAGCGCCTCGATCGGGCGCACCGGCTGCTGACCGACCCGGGTGGCGCGCCCGGCCGCATCGGCGCGATCGCGCTCGCCTGCGGCTTCGGCGATCTCTCCTACTTCAATCGCGTCTTCCGCCGCCAATTCGGCGCGACGCCCTCGCAGGTGCGCGACGCGGCGCGCCAGGGCGGTCCTTTCGATCTGCCGCGCCTGTGACGTCCGTCACGAAGCAGCCGAATCTCAGGCTCCGCGCAGCCGCGGCCTGAACGCCCCTCCGAGTTGCATGGACAAACGAATGTCCCGGCTCCGCGACCGGAGCCGCAACCGCACAGGAGACCACCATGAGCGACATCGCTGACCTGATCGACCGGGCCGCCCAGGATCCGGAGTTCCTCTCCGGCATCGTGCCGTCCGATCAACTCAACGCCGTGCTCGGCACCACCGACGCGCGCGAGATCGCCGAGACGCTGCGCGCGCGCATCGCCCACGCGCACAACGGCAAGAAGTGAGACCGTCCGCCAACGGACGCGAGGCCCAACCGGACCGCAGGAACCAGAACCATGCTGCAAGACGCCGGTTGGGCCTCTTATCTCGCGGCGCGCCGCGCCGCCCTTGCGAGCTGCGCCGATGCGGACCCCGCATCGATAGGCCGCGCCGAGCAGCGCCTCGCCGCCTATCTCGGCCTCGCGCCGCAGGACGCGCGCCGGCAGGCTCGTCGCAACCATCTCCTCGCCGCCGACGCGGCCTTTCACGACCAGCTTCTCGGCTCCGGCCGCATCGATATCCTGCGCACCCTGATCGACCAAGGCGCACGCGTTCCCGCCCTCCCGCGCACGGCCGGCGGCAGCGTGGCGATCAGCCTGCACTACGGTCCCGCGACCTCGATCCTGCCCCTATGCCTCGCGCGCGCGAGCCGCACCGGGCAGATTGCGGCATTCGCCGTGATCCAGAATTCGCACCGCGACCCCGCCGTGATGCTGTCGCCACAACGGCAGGCCGAGCTGAGCGCGCATGGCTTTCCCCTCATCGATCTCGACATCGCGCGGCTCGGCGAGGTCGGCGCCCTGCGGCGCGCCCTCGCGATCCTGCGCGCCGGCGGCACGGCGCTGATCTTCGTCGACGGACAGCTGCCGCCGGCGGACGCGAAGCGGACGATCGCGTGCCGCCTCGGCCGCGGCGCGCTCGCACTCGCGGACGGCGCCGCGTGGCTGGCGCGCAGCGCCAACGTTCCGCTGCTGCCGCTGCTGGTACGGCCACGGCACGACATCCATGGCGTGGAGGCAATGCCGGCCGCGCGCGCCGAGGACGCGGCGCGCGCCTATCAGGCATTGATCGACCTCGCCATGCCGTCCGACCCGGCCCCGTGGTCGCGCTGGGCCGCCAGCGCCGAACATTTCTGAGGAACGCCGTGGCGGCCGCAGCGCAGACCGAGATGCAGGAGCTCGCGCAACAGCGCCCGCGCCGCGCGCCCGGCTGCGTGGTCGAGCGCCGGCAGATCGCCGCCGCTGCGCCGAGCTATGTGCTCAAGGATGCAGCTGGTCGCCGCTACATGCGCCTTTCCGAGGAAGGCTTCTTTCTCTGGCAGCAGATCGACGGCACGCGCACGCTACGCGATCTGTGCGTCGCCTATGTGGAGCGCTGCCGGCGACCGGCGCCGGCCGAGGCGCTGCGCGCGCTTGCGCGGCTGCATGCGGAAGGCTTCCTCGCTTTGGCGGCGCCGCGTGGCACGGCGCCGTCGCACCCCCGGCGTGACGCGCTGCGCCGCCTCGCCTCGCTCTGCACCTGCTATGCCTGCCTGCCCGACGTGGATCGCCGCGTGACGGCGCTCTACCACGCGCTGCGCTTCCTCTACGCGGCGCTCGCCCAGGCCGTGCTGCTCGTGCTTGCGGGCGCCGGTGCCGTTGCTTTCGGATGGCTCGTGTTGACGGGCGCGCCCATACCGGCCGGGACGCTGGCGCACGCGTCCTCGTTGTGGCTCGCGAGCCTCGTCCTTCACATCGTCGTCCACGAGGCGGCACATGCCTTGACGTGCAAGCATTTCGGCCGCGCCGTACATCGGGTCGGCGTCGGCTGGTACTACTTTGCGCCGGTCGCCTTCGTCGACACGAGCGACATGTGGGCGGCGGCTCGATGGCCGCGCATCGCGGTGAGCGCCGCTGGCCCCTACGCCAATCTCGTGCTCGCCGGCGTCGCCGTGCTGGCCGTGCTCGTCCCGGCCGCGCCTGCCGTGCGCGAAGCGCTGTGGAGCTTTAGCCTTATCGGCTACGCGCTCGCCGCCGTGAACATGAATCCGCTGCTCGAGCTCGACGGCTACTATGTCCTGATGGATCTGTGCGAGATTCCCGACCTGCGCGCCCGCGCGCTCGCGTCGGTTGGCGCATGCATGGGTGCATGCCTGGGGGGACGCGCGGGCGCCGCGCCGGCGAGCGGCCGCGCACTGCTGCTGTTTGGTGCCGCGAGCCTTGCGTATGGGATCGCGATGGGGCTCGCCCTGCTGCTCGCTTCCCGCGCGTGGATCGGGAACATGGTCGCCGTCTGGCTGCCGCATCCCTGGGCGCAGGCGCTCGGTTGGACGCTCGCTGCGGCCATGAGCCTGCTCGTCGTTTACCGCTTGGCCGACGGGTTGCGGCCAAGGGCGCGGCGGCGTTGAACGGTTGAGATCGAGGCAAAGAAAGCCCCGGCCCGACGCCGGGCCAGGGCTTTGCTATTCGCGGCTTTGGAGGGAGGAACAGAATTGCCGCAGAAACTCGATGCAACGTTGCAGGTGGCGCGGCGACGGTCCTTGATCTAGATCAAGCGCAACCCGCCTTCGCCCCCGCGCGGTCGGATTCATGGACCCTGTGGGCGGGAAATTCGTTCTACCATCGGGGGCGGGTTCGACCGATTTCGCGCAATTTTGCTGCACCTGACCGCTTCCGGGAGGATCGAATGACGCAACCGCCGTCCAAAGGCGAACCAAAGCTGCGTTCCAAGCTGTGGTTCGACAACCCGGACAATCCGGGCATGACGGCGCTCTATCTCGAGCGCTACCTCAACTTCGGCCTGACGCCGGCCGAGCTGCGTTCCGGCAAGCCGATCATCGGCATCGCCCAGACCGGTTCCGATCTGTCGCCCTGCAACAGGCATCATCTCGAGCTGGCGCATCGCGTGCGCGAGGGCATCCGCACGGCGGGCGGCGTCGCGATCGAGTTCCCGTGCCACCCGATCCAGGAGACCGGCAAGCGCCCGACCGCCGCGCTCGATCGCAACCTCGCCTACCTGAGCCTGGTCGAGGTGCTATTCGGCTACCCGCTCGATGGCGTCGTGCTCACGACCGGCTGCGACAAGACGACGCCAGCCTGCATCATGGCGGCCGCGACCGTGAACACGCCCGCGATCGTGCTCTCGGTCGGGCCCATGCTCAACGGCTGGTGGAAGGGCGAGCGCGCGGGTTCCGGCACGGCGATCTGGCACGCGCGCCAGGAGATGGCCGCCGGCCGCATCACGGCGGAAGAGTTCCTCGACATCGCGGCCGCGACCGCGCCGTCGACCGGCCATTGCAACACCATGGGCACGGCCTCGACCATGAATGCGCTCGCCGAAGCGCTCGGCATGTCGCTGCCCGGCTGCGCCGCGATCCCGGCGCCCTACCGCGAGCGCGGGCAGATCGCCTACGAGACCGGCGTGCGTGCCGTCGAGATCGTCAAGGAGGACCTCAAACCGTCCGACATCCTCACCCGTAAGGCGTTCGAGAACGCGATCGTCGCGTGTTCGGCGATCGGCGGATCGACCAACGCGCCGATCCACATCAATGCGATTGCGCGCCACATCGGCGTGACGCTGACGATGCAGGATTGGGAAAGGCTCGGCCTCGACGTCCCGCTGCTCGTCAACATGCAGCCGGCCGGCAAATATCTCGGCGAGGAATATTTCCGCGCCGGCGGATTGCCGGCGGTGATGCGCGAGCTGCAGAAGGCCGGGCGCATCCATGACGACGCCATGACGGTCAACGGCAAGACCATGGGCGAGAACGTCAAGAATGCCGCGATCGCCGATGCGGACGTCATCCGCAGCGTCGACAAGCCGCTCGTCAAGGACGCGGGCTTCAAGGTGCTCAGCGGCAATCTGTTCGACAGCGCCATCATGAAGATGAGCGTGATCTCCAAGGAATTCCGCGACCGCTATCTGTCCGACCCGAAGGACCCGGACGCCTTCGAGGGCAAGGCGGTCGTGTTCGAAGGCCCGGAGGACTATCACCACCGCATCGAGGATCCGGCGCTCGGCATCGACGAGCGCACCATCCTGGTGATCCGCGGCGTCGGGCCGATCGGCTATCCGGGCTCGGCCGAGGTGGTCAACATGCAGCCGCCCGCCGCGCTGATCAAACGCGGCATCACGTCGCTGCCGTGCATCGGCGACGGCCGCCAGTCCGGCACCTCGGGCTCGCCCTCGATCCTCAACGCCTCGCCCGAAGCCGCCGCCGGCGGCGGCCTCGGGCTCATCAAGACCGGCGACCGCATCCGCGTCGACCTCAACAAGGGCTCAGCCGACATCATGATCCCGGCCGAAGAGTTCGGCCGCCGCCGCGACGCGCTCGCCCGCCAAGGCGGCTTCCACTTCCCAGCGAGCCAGACGCCCTGGCAGGAGATCCAGCGCGCCATGGTCGAGCAGCTTGCCGACGGCATGGTGCTCACCCCCGCCGTCAAGTATCAGCGCGTCGCGCAAAAGAGCGTGCCGCGGGACAATCACTGACTCTCTTGACCCTCTCCCTCCGGGAGAGGGTGGCGACCCCGGCTCCGTGCCGGGGGAGCCGGGTGAGGGCCGCTCGGATTATCGATAGTCACAGAGCCCCTCACCCCAACCCTCTCCCCTTCGGGGGAGAGGGGGCGCAGGCACCGAGCAAGCTTCCAGGAGGATTTCTGATGACCAACCGCTTGAAAGACAAGATCGCCGTCACCACCGCGGCCGGCCAGGGCATCGGCCGCGCCATCGCGGAGGCGTTCATCGCCGAGGGCGCGACCGTCATCGCGAGCGATCTCGACGAAACGAAACTCAAGGGGCTCGCCGCAAAGCAATGCGTGAAGCTCGACGTGCGCTCGACTGCGGCGGTCGAGGCACTGGCGCAATCGGTGACCAAGGAGTTCGGCGCGCCGCACATCCTCGTCAATTGCGCCGGCTTCGTGCATGACGGCAGCGTGCTGCAGTGTTCCGAGGCCGACTGGGATTTTTCCTTCGACCTCAACGTCAAGTCGATGCACCGCATGATCCGCGCCTTCCTGCCCGTCATGCTGAAAGAGGGGCGCGGCGCGATCGTCAACATGTCGTCGGCAGTCTCCTCGATCCGCGGCGTGCCCAACCGCTACGTCTACGGCGCGACCAAGGCCGCCGTGATCGGGCTGACCAAGGCGGTCGCCGCCGATTTCATCCGGTCGGGCATCCGCTGCAACGCCATCTGCCCGGGCACCATCGAGTCGCCCTCGCTCGACGGCCGCATCGCGGCGCAGGCGGAAAAGACCGGCAAGTCGCAGGCCGAGGTGCGCCAGGCCTTCATCGACCGCCAGCCGATGGCCCGCCTCGGCACCGCGCAGGAGGTCGCGAACCTTGCGCTGTTTCTCGCCTCGGACGAGTCAAGCTACATCACGGGCCAGGCGCATCTCGTCGACGGCGGCATGGCGTTGTGAGGCGCGTCGAGGAAGAAGCCGGCCACAGCGAGTACAGGAAACAGTCGTCGCACGTCGCGCACCGCGCTACACTGCGTCATGAATGATCGACGCCAATCGTCGCCGCCGCCTGACGAACCGCGCGCACACAGTCCGCATCCCGATGGACCGCCCGCCATCGCCATCGCGCTGCTGCTCGGCGCCATGGCGGTCGGCCTCGTCGGCGGCTATTTCCTGGTGATGAAGCTGATCGACATGTCGCGCACGGAGGATTGCCTGATGTCGGGCCGCCGTAATTGCGCGCCGGTCGAGATGCCGATGACACGGTGACGCCGACCAGTCATGCGCAATCCGCGACATGCGCATACGCGTTGCGCTAGCGCCCGGAGCGCGTCGTGGCGGACCGCGTGGCGCGCCTGCGGGCGACCGCGAGCGTGCGGATGTCGCCGCACCATGCACACTTGTAGGATCGCAGATCCTGGACGCTGTTTTCCGGGTTGGGCTCGAGATGCGAAAGGCTCAGCGGGCCGCCGCAGTTCGAGCACACGGGAAGCAGGAAGGGCTCGATCGTTGGCATCGTGGCCTCCTGTCGCCGGACATTGGCCGCCGGTTGCGGCGTGTCGGCGAGAATCACCCCTCTCGGACGAGATCATACGCGACTGCCGCCGCGAATCCGACGCGGCCGCCGCTGCGTTGTTCCGCCACGGGAACTTGGTTTTAGTGTTTCCCCGATGCGGAACCGTGCAACGCGTGCATCACGGCGCGATAGGCGAACACGGTCGCGGGCCCGAGCGTCGTGCCGGGACCCGGGTAGGCGCCGGACATGATCGAGGCCATGTCGTTGCCGCAGGCGTAGAGCCCGGCGATCGCCGCGCCGTCGGCGCCGAGCACGCGCGCGTCGGCGTCGGTCGCAAGCCCCGTGCTCACCGCGATCTCGGCCGGCCACACCGCGATCGCGTGGAACGGCGGCGTCGCCAGCGCGCCGAGGCAGGGATTGGGCTTGTGGTCGGGGTCGCCGTTGAAGCGGTTGAGCTCGGTCTCGCCCTTGGCGAAATCGACATCGACGCCGGTCGCGGCGAAGCGATTGTGCCGCGCGACCGTCTCGGCGAGCGCCGCCGCCGGCACGTCGATCTTGCGCGCCAGCTCGCCGAGCGTTTCTCCGCTGACGATATAATCGTCGCGCTCGAAGGTGCCGAGGTCGCGCGTGCCCGGATGAATGTCGCCGAATCCGTACTTCTCGACGAATCCGTGCTCGCAGATCAGCCAGGCCGGAATCGACGGCGCATGCTTGTGGCTCTCGAACATCGCCTCGACGAAGTCGTGATAAGACACCGCCTCGTTGACGAAGCGCCGCCCGGCGCCGTTCACCGCCAGCAGGCCGGGCTTGGCACGATCGAGCGACAGATGCGGATAGAGGCCCTGGCTGCCGTCGCGCCGGCGCGTTCTCGACACCGGCGTCCACAAGCCCCCGCGGCCGCCCTCCTCCGGCTGCATCCGGCCGCCATGGCGCAGGGCGATCGTCACGCCGTCGCCGAGATTTTCCGCGCAGGCGAGCGAATGCTGCGGCGTCGGCTGCGGCATGAATTGGGCGCGGAATTCCTTGTTGTGGCCGAAGCCGCCGGTCGCGAGGATCACGCCCTTGCGCGTCTTGACGACGATCTCCTCGTTGCCGGCGCGCAGGCGCGCGCCGGAAATGCCGCGCGCGTCGCCGAGCACGTCGACGATCTGCGTGCCGAAGCGGATCGGCACGTTGCGTTTTCGCAAGGAACAGAAGAGGCGCGCGATCAGCGCGTTGCCCATCATCAGCCGGGTGCCGCGGCGAAAGCGCAGGCGATCCGCGAGATAACGCGCGAACAGCCGGGCCGAGTAGATGAAGCTCGCGGCCGAGCGGAAGCGGCCGATCAGGCGCGGGATGTCGTCCTTGCCGACCATCATGCCGCCGAGGATCATGTATTCGGGGATGGGCGGGCGCACACGCTCGAAATCGGCGCCGAGCAGCCGCCCGTCGAACGGTTTGGGGATGATGGCGCGGCCGAATAAGCCGGCGCCCGGCAGGTTGCCGCGATAATCCGGATGCTTGCCGCACGGCATGAACTGCACGTCGGTGCGTTCGACCAGATAGTCGATCGCCTCCGGGCCGGTCTGCAGAAAAGCCGTGCGCAACGCGCGGCCGCCGGCGCTGGCGCCGGCGATCAGCGCGTCGAGATAGCGTTCGGCCGCGTCGGCGCTGTCGGCAAACCCCGCCGCCTCGCTCTGGTGGTTGCCGGGGATCCACAGCGTGCCGGCCGAGGTCGCGCCGGTGCCGCCGACCTGCTCGGATTTCTCGCACAAGAGCACGTCGAGGCCTTCGAGCGAGGCGACCAGCGCCGCCGTCATCCCGGCCGGCCCGGCGCCCGCCACGAGCAGATCGACTTCACGTTCGGGATTCATCGCCGCCGGCGTCCGGCCTCGCGTTGCGGTGATTCCGCACGGCGCCCCGAGCTCGCGCTATTGAGTCAACTTGAAGAACTCCTTGAACCCGTCGACCGTCTTCTTCCAGGTGGCGAAATTGTCGTTCAGCAGCTCGTAGGTGCCGCCGGGCGTGAGGTCGACGTCCGCCTCGAGCCAGATGCCGTTCGACGTGTCGAGATACGCCCGCGCCCAGCGCTTGGTGCGGTTCCAGTCGTTGACCCGCGTGACCGGGATTTTGCCGTTCGCCGGCCAGCCCGCCGCGAACTGGATCGAGCCGCATTTGTCGCCGTTGCAATCGAACATGTAGACGCCGAACTTGACCCCGCCGACGCTGCTGGAGACGATCTTGTGACCGTTGCCGTCGTCGATGATCTTCGCCGCCTGTCCCTGATCGCTCAGCCAGGCCGCGACCTCCTCGAGCGTCACGCCGTCGTCCGGAATGCTGCGTGCCTGCGCGATCGCGGTCGACGCGAAGCCAAAAGCCAGTGCGGCCGCCATGATGCGAAGTGTGCGCGCGATCAAAGGTCCCTCCCGAAGTGGTGCTCGATGGACCTTCACTGTAGCCGAGATGGCGTCCGGCACAAGGGAAAGAGCTTTCGGGTCGCATCCGCCGACATCATCCAGGTTGCTCCATTTTCGCCAACGACGGCCGCACGGATCGACGCTGGCGGCGACGCAACCGCCGGCTGATGCCGCAACGCACAGCTCGCCCGTCAGCGACGCAGGCCGCCTTCGGCGCGTCATCCGCGGTTGCCGACCGCGAGCTTGGCGATCACCACGACGCAGATCAGCAGCGCGGCCGCGAAGGCGAGCCGGTCGGGGTGCTCGCACAGCGCGAAGGCCGCATCACAGGCGTCATTCGCCCATCCGACGGTGCCGCCGCGCAATTGCCCGGCGGTGTAGAAGAAGAGCGAGGCGCTGCCGAGCACGATGGTGAGAAAAATTCCCAGATTCAGCATGGCAAATCTTCCCGCTTTTGATTCGCCGGTTTGAGTACGTTGGCGCCGCTTCGCGGATCGCGGATTCCTGTGCATAACGGCTGCGGCCGGCAGATGGTCACACCCTTTCGCCCCGGCCCGCCTTATCGTCCTACCCGTGACGGTACCTGCGTGCATGTCCGCTGCGTAAGTTTGGCAGAGGCGAACCGGACTGGCCTGCACCGCAACGCGCCGGCCCCTATCAGGGGTCCAAGCCGGTCGGCCAGGGCGAACGCGGCCGCGATCAGCAAGAGCGCGACCGCAGGCGTGTGGGGGGATGTCATGTTGGATGGAAAGCAGTACTTCGCGTCCTTTCCGGATGAAGCGCAAGCGACGCCGGGGCACGACGACGAAGACAACAAGGCGCGCCGGCTGACGCCGGGCCTCATCGCCGCGCTCGCGGAGCTCGACCGCGAGTTGCGCAGCTTCCTCGACGCAGCGGACGGCGAGACCAGCACCGAGACGAGCGATGATCGACGCGCCTGACCGGCGCGCGCGCGGCGCGAGCCTGCTCGAAGCGACGCCCGACTGGGCGATGCTTGCGGTCAGCACGCTGCTGGTCGTCGGCTGGCTCGCCTGGATCGCGATTGCGGCCTATCGGCTGATCCTGACGTCGTAGCGCCGCGTCAGATGACCCGGGTGAAGATCATCACCAGCCCGACGACCGAGACCGCCCACACGGCGGTGCGCAGCCATGGGATGCCGGCGATGTAGACCACCGCATAGGCGAGCCGCGCCCAGAAGAAGAGCTGCGCGCCGAGCGCGGTCGTCGCGTCGAGCCTGCCGGCGATCTGCGCCACTAGCACCAGGATCGCGAACAGCAGCAGGCTGTGCGTCATGTTGCGATGGGCGCGGTCGGCGCGGCCGGCCCAGCCGGCGATCACCGGGATGTTATCGCGGTTGCCCGCCAAGGTCGGCAGCCCGACCTGCATCAGCGCGCCCAGCACGGCGATGACGACCTGCACGAAGGCAAGCGCCGCCGACCACACGAGCAGCTTCATTTCCAATGACATGTTTTCCTCCCCGGCTCGCGACGGTGTCGTTCGATACCGTCGTGCTCCAGGCTATCTCCCCGGCGCCGCCCGAATCGAGCGGCATTTGGTGCATCCTCGACAAAAATCACCATGATCGGCCATGCCAGAGAGCCACGGCTATCGCCATGTGAGGTGAGCACAGACGTCGCGCTCCCTCTCCCCGCGTGCGGGGAGAGGGTCGGGGTGA
>DATBZM010000365.1:0-3534 GCA_036513175.1 Xanthobacteraceae bacterium
CATCCGCGACCTGCTGTCGCGCTTCCTGCACGGCGAAGGCTACCGGGTGACGACCGCCGACACCGCCGCGGAAGCGCGCGCCAAGCTCGACGGGCTGCGCTTCGATCTGCTCATCCTCGACGTGATGATGCCGGGCGAGACCGGGTTCGATCTCGCCAAGTCGATCCGCACGTCCTCGGCGGTGCCGATCCTCATGCTCACCGCGCGCGCCGAGAAGGAGAGCCGCATTGCCGGCCTCGAGCTCGGCGCCGACGACTATCTGGCCAAGCCGTTCGAGCCGCGCGAGCTGTCGCTGCGCATCGCCAATATCCTCAAGCGCGCGAGCCCGCCGCCGTCCCCGGCGGCCGAGTCGGTGCGCTTCGGTCCATTCGTCCTGCATATCGGCCGCGGCGAGCTGCGCCGCGGCGAGGACGCGATCCATCTCACCGACCGCGAGCGCGACATGCTGCGCATGCTGGCCGCGGCGCCGGGCGAGACCGTCACGCGGCTCGCGCTCGCCGGCAATGGCGCCTCGCCGGGCGAGCGCGCCGTCGACGTGCAGGTCAACCGCCTGCGCCGCAAGATCGAGGTCGATCCCGCCAATCCGCTGCTCGTGCAGACGGTGCGCGGCATCGGCTATCGGTTGGTGGTGACGTGACCACGATCGACACCGGCCTCGCCCGCCTGCGCACCGCGGCGCATCGCGTCTACGACGCCTGGGATCGCTTCGGCGCCCTCGTCAAGGGCGTGATGCCGACGGGCCTCTATGCCCGCTCGCTCCTGATCATCATCGTGCCGATGGTGCTGCTGCAGTCGGTGGTCGCCTTCGTGTTCATGGAGCGCCACTGGAACACGGTGACGCGCCGCCTCTCCGCCGCCGTCACCCAGGACATCGCGGCGCTGATCGAGATGTACAAGGTCTATCCGCACGACGCCGACAATGCGCGCATCCGCCACATCGCAGCCGACCGGCTCGGCCTGCAGGTCGACTTCCTGCCCGCAACCGACATGCCGCCGGTCGGGCCAAAACCGTTCTTCTCGCTGCTCGACCAGGCGCTGTCGGAGGAGATCCGCAAGCAGATCGGCCGGCCCTACTGGATCGACACGGTCGGCAACTCCTCGCTGGTGGAAATCCGCATCCAGCTCGACGATGCGGTGATGCGCGTGTTCGCGCGCCGCAGCGCCGCCTATGCGTCGAACTCGGAAATATTCCTCTTGTGGATGGTCGGCACCTCGCTGGTGCTGCTCACCGTCGCGATCCTCTTTCTGCGCAACCAGATCCGGCCGATCCTGCGCCTCTCCGAGGCGGTGGAGAGCTTCGGCAAGGGGCGCGACGTGCCGAATTTCCGCCCGCGCGGCGCGCGCGAGGTACGCCGCGCCGCTTCCGCCTTCATCGAGATGAAGGCGCGCGTCGAGCGCACCATCGACCAGCGCACCACCATGCTGGCCGGCGTCTCGCACGACCTGCGCACCGTGCTCACCCGCTTCAAGCTCGAGCTGGCGCTGATCGGCGACGCGCCCGAGGCCGAGGCGATGAAGCGCGACGTCGACGAGATGGGCCGCATGCTCGAAGCCTATCTCGCCTTCGCCCGCGGCGACGGCGGCGAGCAGTCGGAGCTGACCGACATGGAGGCGTTCCTCGAGGAGCTGAGAGCCGACGCCGAGCGCGACGGCCACAAGACCGCGGTGGTCTTCCACGGCTATCCGGTCGTCACCGTGCGACCCAATGCCTACAAGCGCTGCCTCGCCAACCTCGTCTCCAACGCGGCGCGGCACGCCGACCAGATCGCGATCACCGGCCACCGCGACCACCGCTGGCTGACCGTGACGATCGATGACGACGGGCCCGGCATCCCGCCGCACCTGCGCGAGGACGTGTTCAAGCCGTTCCTGCGCCTCGACGATGCGCGCAACCAGGACGAAGGCGGCACCGGCCTCGGTCTCGCGATCGCCCGCGACATCGCCCGCTCGCACGGCGGCGACATCACGCTCGGCGAAAGCCCGCTCGGCGGCTTGCGCGCGACGGTGCGGATTCCGGTGTAGATCCGTCTCACGTCGGCGTGAGCGGTGCTGCGCATGCCGCCGCGCCTTGCTACATTGCGGTGATGACGAGCTGCGGCTACACGATTTTCGACACCGCGATCGGCCGTTGCGGCATCGCCTGGAACGAGCACGGCATCGTGGCCGCCGGGCTTCCGGAAGCCGACGATGACAAGCTGCGTGCGCGGCTGCTGCGGCGTTGCCCCGGCGCCGGCGAGCACGAGCCGCCGGCTGCGGTGCAGCGCGCGATCGACGGCGTCGTCGCGCTGGTCGCGCGGGGAACCGCGGACCTCTCGGACATCGCGCTCGACATGGACGGCGTGCCGCCGTTCAACCGGCAGATTTACGAAATCGCACGCGCCATTCCACCCGGATCGACGCTCACCTATGGCGAGATCGCGACGCGGCTCGGTGACCGCGAATTGGCGCGCGATGTCGGCGAGGCGATGGGGAAAAACCCCTTCGCGCCGATCGTGCCGTGCCATCGCGTGGTCGCGGCCGGCCGCAAAGCGGGCGGCTTCTCGGCGCGCGGCGGGGTGAACACCAAGCTTCGCCTGCTGGCGATCGAAGGAGCGCAGGTCGAGGGAACGCTGCCGCTGTTCGAAGGAACGCGCTGACCGTCACGCCGCGACGGTCGCCTCCTCGTCGCCCTCTTCATCGTCCCAGTCGCGACGATGCCGCTTGCGTGGCCGGCAGCCCGGCACGAAGCGGCAGAGATCGCTGAGCATGCCGATGAGGCGCGCGCCGCGTCCGAGCGCGCGGTCGAGCTCCGCCATGGTGCGGGCATGCCCCTCGTCGTCGTCCTGCACGAAGGTGCGCAGCACGCGCGCGAACATCAGCGCGAGCCCCTGCGCGCGCAGCATGCCGCGCGGGCCGGAGGCGTGGATGCCGGCGGCGGCGAGCATCCATTGCTGCGAGCGCACGCCCAGCGCATTGAGCGCGAAGGCGAGCCCCGGATTGCGCCGCGCCGAACGCAGCAGCGAGCGCAGCGCCTCCTTGTGCGGTGCCAGCGCCTCGATGCGCCGCATCAGCACGTCGAACAGCCGCTCGCGCGGCGGCTCCTCGCTCATGTCGCCTTCGCCGCCGTCGAGGATCGCGCGGTCGATCGTCTTGAAATGCGCCGCGAGGATCGCGAGCGTCGAGGAGAAATCGCCGCGCAGCGCACCGAGCGTGACGCCGGCGCGCGTCGCGATTTCACCAAGATCGATCCGCTCGAACGATTTTTCGGCAAGCAGCGCCATGAAGGCGGCGATGACGCGTTCGCGGTCGCTGCCGGTCGGGGTCGCGGGCGGTGCGGCTTTCGCGCGGGCAGGCTTGCGAGCCATGACTACCTCCTCGGCGGCTGGGTTCCAGCCGAATGTAGTCCGCCGCAAGCCGACGTGCCAGGGCCGTAGTTGGAGCATGTCCTTGTCGGCGAACCGGTGCCCACCCCGGATCAAGTCGGGGGCAGGCTTTCGCCGGGCATGCGCTAGCCGGCAAGCTCGCGCCCGCGCCGGGTCGCGGCGGCCACCGCCC
>DATBZM010000366.1:0-18460 GCA_036513175.1 Xanthobacteraceae bacterium
TGCACGGGATCGAGCTGGAACTGGGTGCCCGGCACCTTGGCGCCGCGCGGCACCACGGTGCCGGGCACGATCGGCCCGAGCAGCTTCGTGCACGCCGGATAGCCGAGCGCCTCGAGGCCGCAGCCGAGCGTATCGATCAGGCAATGGCGCGCCGTCGCGTAGGCGAGCGCGCTCTTGACCTCGTAGCCCAGCACGTAGTCGGCGATGTCGACCAGCACCGGATCGGGCGCCGGCCTGATGTTGCTCTGCTCCGCCGACATCGCGCGACCGCGTTCACGCCGCCTTCGCGGGCTGCACGTCGCCCGCCGAGATCTCCTCCAGCGCAAGCCCGTTCGTGCGCGGGCCGAACACGCCGATCGAGATCATCACCACCACCATGGCGAAGGCGATGAAGCCGAACACGCCGCCATTGCCGAAGTTCTGCAGGAAGAAGCCGATCATGAAGCTGGTGAAGACGGTGGAGAGGCGGCTGAACGAGTAGACGAATCCGACCGCGCGGGCGCGCACGCGGGTGGGAAACAGCTCCGCCTGGTAGGCGTGATAGGCATAGGAGAGGAGATTGTTCGAGGAGGTGATCAGGATGCCGAACAGGATGAGCAGCGGCACCGTGCTGCCCGAGCGCCAGAAGAGCAGGCCGAAGATCGCGGTGCCGCAGGCGGCGCCGACGATCTGCCACTTGCGCTCGATCGCGTCGGCGAACAGGCTGCACACCAGCGGCCCGATCGGATAGACGATGGCGATGATCGCTGCGTACTCGCGTCCACCCGCGAAGGTCACGCCCTGGGCCACGAGCAGCGCCGGCACCCAGTTGCCGAAGCCGTAGAAGCCGATGGTCTGGAAGAAGTTGAACACCGACAGCATGACGGTGCGCTCGCGATAGGGCGGGTGCCAGATTTCGGCAAAGCCGGCGCCGCCGTGCTCCTCGCGCGCCGGGCCGGGTTGCGGCAACGGCTTGCCGGTGTCGGCCGCGACCTGCGCCTCGATGTGCGCGATCACGGCTTCGGCTTCCGCGGCGCGGCCGTGCTGGGCGAGCCAGCGCGGCGATTCCGGCACGGCGCGGCGGATGAACCAGACGACGACGGCGCCGACCGCGGGGACGAGCGCGATCCAGCGCCAGCTCGAAAGCCCGAGCGGCGCGCTGTCGGCAAGCAGCGCCGCGAGCCCGGCGGCGACCGGCGCAGAGGAGAACTGGATCGCCTGGCTGACGGCGAAGATGCGGCCGCGCACGGCTTTCGGAACGAGCTCGGCCAAATAGGCGTCGATGGTGACGAGCTCGACGCCGACGCCGACGCCGGCGATGAAGCGCCACAGGTCGATGCCGAGCCGCGTGCTCTGCGCCGCCATGATGCCGGTCGCGACCGCGTACCACAACAGCGAGAAGGTGAAGATGGCGCGCCGGCCGAAGCGGTCGGCCACCTGGGCGAACAGGATGGTGCCGAAGAAGAGGCCGGCGAACGTCACCGACGCGAAGGCCGCCTGATCGGGCAGGCCGAACAGCCCTCCCTTGGCGCTGAAGATGCCGGCGCGGATGAGGCCGGGGCTCACATAGGCGGTCATCAGCAGGTCGTAGAGCTCGAACCATCCGCCGAGCGAGAGCAGCGCGACCAGGATCCAGATATGCCGCGACAGCGGCAACCGATCAAGCCGCGCCGTGATGGCCGAGGCGTGTTGCGATGACATTGTTTCCCCCAGGGGCAGGTTCTTGTCGTTGGCGCGGGATGCCGGGCACCCGCACGCCGGGTCGGGATGGTATCAAGAATGGCTGCCGCCGCCCTGTCAATGACGCCGCCGCAGGGCAGGCCCGCGCGATGCTCGCGCGGCGCGACAACGGGCATGCGTTCGAGTAATCCGTGGCGGGCGGCGGGGGCGCTGCGCCCTACCGTATCCCGATCGTGCGCACCGCGAGCGCGGCGGCGGAGGCGCGGTTCTCGACGCCGAGCTTGGCGTAGATCTGCTCGAGATGCTTGTTCACGGTGCGCGGGCTCAAGTCGAGGATCTCGGCGATGTCGCGGTTGGATTTGCCGCGCGCGATCCACAACAGCACCTCGGCCTCGCGCTCGGTGACGGAGAGCTTGTGCTTGAGCACGCTCTGGTCGTCCTCGACCTCGCCCTCGACGAGACGCAGCAGGTATTCGTCGGGGCCGACCTGGCCGACATAGACGAGACGCAGCGCCGCCGCGGAGGCGTCCGGCTCGAGGTCGATCGCCGGCGTCACGGTATGCTTGGCTTGCGCGGCGGACTGCTGCAGCCAGTCGCGCACGCCGCGCGCGAGCAGGTAGCCTTCGGTGTCGAAATCCTTGAAGGCGGCGCCGAGCAGCCGGCCGGCCTGCGGCGTGCACCACAGGATGCGGCCGTCGAGGCTCGCGGCGAGCAGGAAGCGGCCAAAGACGTCGAGCGCGGCGCGCGCGCTGTGCGCCATGCGCGCGTTGGCGAGATGGACGCGGATGCGCGCGAGCAGCTCGCCCGGCACGATCGGCTTCGTCACGTAGTCGACGCCGCCCGCCTCCAGCCCCTCGATGATGTGGTCGGTGTCGGTGAGCCCGGTCATGAAGATCACCGGCACGTGCGCGAGCGCCTTGTTCTGCTTGAGGCGCCGGCAGGTCTCGAAGCCGTCGGTGCCGGGCATCACGGCGTCCATCAAGATGACGTCGGGCGTGACCTTTTCCACGATCGCGAGCGCGTCCTCGCCCTCGCGCGCCACCAGCACGCTCATGCCGGCTTCCTCGATCGCGTCGGTCAGGACGCCGAGCGTGCCGGGCGAATCGTCGACCACCAGCACGATGTTCCTGCACTCCTTCCTAGGCATGGCCGTTACGTATCGCCTCCAGGGCCGCGACGTAGCGCTTGAGATCGAACGCCTTCACGAGGCCGCGCATCTGCGCGACGAACCCGGCGCATCCCGGCGAGGCTTCCATGATGGTGTTGAGCTTTTCGTGAATCCGCCGCACGTGGCCGATCTCGCCGAGACCGATCAGCTCGGCGATGTCGGCGGCGGGCGGAACGACGCCGGGCGCGGTCGTGGCGGGCTCGGCCTTCGCCTCCTCGTAGACCCACTCGATGTTGAGGAGCGCGTGGATCTTCTTGAGCAGCTGGCGCAGGTCGATCGGCTTCATCATGTAGTCGTCGTGCAGGCGTTCAGCACCGCTCAGCCGGTCCGGCGCGATGGCATTGGCGGACAGCACCAGGATGGCGGGGCGCTCGCGCCCGCCGTTGCGGATGCGCTGCGCCACCTGCCAGCCGTCCATGTCGGGCATCGCGATGTCGAGCAGGATCAGGTTCGGCCGCAGCCGCTCGGCGAGTGCCAGGCACTCGCGCCCGCCCGAGGCGGTCGCGACCTTGAAGCCGAGCGGCGCGAGCAGCTCGCTCACGAGGTCGCGCTGCGCCGCGTCGTCGTCGACGATCAGCACGCTCTGCGGCGGCCCGGCATAGCCGCGCACCCGCTCCTCCATGGTCGAGGCGACGCGCGGACGGCTGACCGTCGACATCAGCAGCTTGACCGTGAACGAGGTGCCCTTGCCGGGCTCGCTCCTGACCGTGATGTCGCCGCCCATCACCTGGGTGAGCAGCTTGGTGATGGTGAGGCCGATGCCGGTGCCGGTCGCGTTCAGGCGCGTGTCGTGCGCGCGTCCGAACGGCTGGAAGATGCGCTCGAGGTCGCCCGGCGCGATCCCGATGCCGGTGTCCTCGATCGCGAAGGTCGCGACCTGGTTGCGATAGCCGACGCGGAACGTCACGTGGCCGGCCTCGGTGAACTTGATGGCGTTGGAGAGCAGGTTGATCAGGATCTGGCGCAGCCGGCTCTCGTCGCCGTGGACCACCGCGGGCATGCGCGCGCTCACCTCGTGGCGGAACTCGAGCCCCTTGGCGGCCGCCTGCAGGCGGAACATGTCGCTCACCTGATCGAAGAACTGCGCGGTGTGCACCTCGACGCGATCGAGATGGAAGCGCCCGGCCTCGATCTTGGAAATGTCGAGCAGGCCGTCGATCAGGCCCGAGAGGTGCTCGGCGCTGCGGCGCACGACCTTGATGGCGTCGATGCGGCGCGGCGGGATCGTCGCGTCGCGCTCGAGCAGCTGGGAATAGCCGAGGATGGCGTTGAGCGGCGTGCGCAGCTCGTGGCTCAGCCCGAACAGGTGCCGGCTCTTCGCGTTGCTAGCGGCTTCCGCCACCTCCTTGGCGCGCTGCAGCTTGGCGTCGGTGCGCTTGTGCGCCTCGATCTCGTTCATCAACAGGTCGGTCTGCCGGCTCGTCTCCTCCTCGGCGACCTTGCGGCTGTTCTGCGCCAGCACGAACAGCCAGGCGACCACGCCGGCGATGATGGTGAGGATGAAGAACACGGTCCAGAACGCCGATTTGACCACCTCCTTCGACATGTCGGCGGCCGGCGACACCTGCAGGTAGGCGATCGACAACGCCGAGCCGATGACGACGACGAAGAGCGCGAGCACGCCGACATAGTGGCCGATGTCGGTGTCGAGCAGCCGCGCCACGGGGACCGGCAGCGTCCGCTGCGCGAGCGCCAGCATCTGCTCGGACAGGCGCGCGTGCGGCTTGCAGCCGTCGCGGCAGCGCGCCTCGAGCGAGCAGCACAGCGAGCAGATCGCGCCCGAATAGACCGGGCAGTGCGCCATGTCCTCCGCCTCGAAATGATGCTCGCAGATGGCGCAGCGGATCACGCTCTGGCCGCTCCAGTCGCGCTTCGGCGCGCGCGCGATGTAGAAGCGCCCGCCGGTCGCGTAGGCGATCGCCGGCGCGATCGCGAAGGCGGCACCCGCCGCGACGAAGGCGGCGAGCGACTGCGTCACGGCGCCGAGCGCCCCGGACGTCGCCACGAGCCCCGCGACGGTCGCGATCGACATCGCGCCGACCCCGACCGGGTTGATGTCGTAGAGATGGGCGCGCTTGAACTCGATGCCCTTCGGACTGAGGCCGAGCGGCTTGTTGATGACGAGATCGGCGACGAGCGCGCTCACCCATGACACCGCGACGATCGAGTAGAGGCCGAGGATATGCTCGAGCATCTTGAAGATGCCGAGCTCCATCAGCATCAGCGCGATCGCGACGTTGAACACGAGCCACACGACGCGGCCGGGATGGCTGTGGGTGAGGCGCGAGAAGAAGTTCGACCAGGCGATCGAGCCCGCATAGGCGTTGGTCACGTTGATCTTGATCTGCGAGATGATGACGAACGCCCCGGTGAAGCCGAGCGCGACGCCGGGCGAGGCGAACACGTACTGGAAGGCGATGCGGTACATCTGCGTCGGCTCGACCGCCCTGGTGAGCGGAACCATGTGCTCCACCGCCAGATAGGCGAGGAACGAGCCGGCGAGCAGCTTGAGCGCGCCGGGCACGATCCAACCCGGCCCGGCCGATAGGTTGGCGAGCCACCAGCGCCAGCGGCCGTGCTCCTCGCGCGCGGGAAGGAAGCGCAGGAAGTCCACCTGCTCGCCGATCTGCGCCACCAATGAGAACGCGACGGTCGCCGCGGTGCCGAACAGGATGATGTCGAAGGACTGGCCGCGCTCGCCGGCGAGCCCGTCGAAATGCCTCCAGCGCGAGAACGAGGCGGGGTCGGCGAGCGCAATGAAACCGAAGGGCAAAAGGTGCAACACGATCCAGATCGGCTGCGTCCACAGCTGCAGCCGGCTGATGAACGTGATGCCGTGCGTCACCAGCGGAATGACCACGAGCGAGCTCACGACGTAGCCGATGAACAACGGAACGCCGAACCACATTTCGAGCGCGAGCGACATGATCGCCGCCTCGATGGCGAAGAAGATGAAGGTGAACGAGGCATAGATCAGCGAGGTGATCGTCGACCCGATGTAGCCGAACCCGGCGCCGCGCGTGAGCAGGTCGATGTCGACGCCGTAGGTCGAGGCGTAGCGCGCGATCGGCAGGCTGGTGAGGAAGATGAGCGCACCGACCGCGAGGATCGCGATGCCGGCATTCATGAATCCGTAGTTGACAGTGATCGAGCCGCCGATCGCCTCGAGTGCGAGAAACGAGACGGCGCCGATCGCCGTGTTGGCGACGCGAAAGCTCGACCATTTGCGCGCGCTTTTTGCGGTGAAGCGCAGCGCATAGTCCTCGAGCGTCTGGTTGGCGACCCACTGATTGTAGCTGCGCCGCACCCGGACGATTCGCTGTTGTGCCGTCATCGACGCCTATCGCTCCACCGCAACGGTGCGCCGCTCCGTCCACGCCCGGCGTCCGATCGAGATGGCCTCCCTGGTGGGCGTGCCCGGCCCGTATATGAAAAAGCTATCCCGCCCGGCGGATGGGCCGAATGAGCAAAATCGCGCCAGTGTGCGGTGCAAAAAAATGCACAAATGCCGACGGTCCTGCTGCTGGGACATGAGTCACGTTCCCGCTGTCTCCCAGGCATGTTGGTACGCTATCCGCCGTAGGCATATACGTCAAACGACGTATGCTGCACCGCAACAAATCGATCCGATAGTGGGGGCCAGAAGCTGAGTCCGGCTCGCTTCGCACAATCAACCCCGCCGGAAACGGATCGAGGCGTCGCATGTCATCAAGGAAACGAACGACCGACATTCTCACCCCCACCCGCCGCCAGCTTTTGGTCGGCGCAAGCGCGCTCGGCGCGGGCGCGCTGCTCCCGCACCGCGCATTTGCCGAGGTGCCGCCGACCGCGAAGGTCAACACCACCGGCCTCGCCGTGACCGACACCGACGTGACGGTCGGCATCCTCCACTCGGTGACCGGCACCATGGCGATCTCGGAGACCGGATCGGTCGAGGCCGAAAAGCTCGCGATCTCGCAGATCAACGAGGAAGGCGGCGTGCTCGGCCGCAAGATCAAGTTCATCCAGGAGGACGGCGCGAGCGACTGGCCGACCTTCGCCGAAAAGGCGAAGAAGCTCCTGGCCAGCGACAAATGCGCGGCCGTGATGGGCTGCTGGACCTCGGCGTCGCGCAAGGCGGTGCTGCCGGTGTTCGAGCAGTACAACGGCATGCTCTATTATCCGACCTTCTACGAAGGCCTCGAGCAATCGAAGAACGTCATCTACACCGGCCAGGAGGCGACGCAGCAGATCCTCGCCGGGCTCGACTGGGTCAACAAGACCAAGGGCTCGAAGAGCTTCTACCTGATCGGCTCGGACTACATCTGGCCGCGCACGTCGAACAAGATCGCCCGCAAGCACATCGAGGGGCATCTCAAGGGCTGCAAGGTCGTCGGCGAGGAGTACTTTCCGCTCGGCAACACCCAGTTCAACTCGGTCATCAACAAGATCAAGCTGACCAAGCCCGACGTGATCTACGCGATCGTGGTCGGCGGCTCGAACGTCGCGTTCTACAAGCAGCTCAAAGCCGCCGGCATCGATCTCTCCAAGCAGACGCTGCTCACGATCTCGGTCACCGAGGACGAGATCGACGGCATTGGCGGCGAGAACATCGCCGGCGCCTATGCGTGCATGAAGTACTTCCAGTCGCTCGACAACCCGAACAACAAGAAGTTCGTGCCGGCGTTCAAGAAGATGTGGGGCGAGAAGACCGTGATCGGCGACGTCACCCAGGCGGCCTATCTCGGACCCTGGCTGTGGAAGCTCACGGCCGAGAAGGCCGGCTCGTTCGACATCGACAAGATCGCCGCTGCCTCGCCCGGTGTCGAGTTCAAGGGCGCGCCCGAAGGCTACGTGCGCATCCACGAGAACCATCACCTGTGGAGCAAGACGCGCGTCGGCCGCGCGCGCACCGACGGCCAGTACGACCTGATCTACGAGACCGCCGACCTGGTCGAGCCCAATCCGTTCCCCAAAGGCTACCAGTGAGCCCCCACCGCCGGTAGCGCGTGGCGGGCGCCGCGTTGCCCTTTCGGGGCGCCCGCTCTCCCCTCCCCCGCTTGCGGGGGAGGGTCAGGGAGGGGGCAAGTCAGCAAGGACCCAGCAGATGTTCGGCGACTATTCGTTCAGCGACCTCATGTCGATCCTGGCGATGCAGGGCTTCGCCGGGCTGATCCTCTTTTCCGTCTTCGTCCTGATGGCGCTCGGCCTCGCCATCATCTTCGGCCAGATGGGCGTGATCAACATGGCGCACGGCGAGTTCATGATTCTCGGCGCCTACATGACGTTCCTCACCTCGCACATCTTCCAGACCTACCTGCCGCACTTCTTTGCCGGCTACTTCTTCGTCGCCATGGCGGTCGCCTTCGTGGTCGCCGGCGCCGGCGGCATCGCCGCCGAATGGCTGCTGATCCGCCACCTCTACGCCCGCCCGCTCGACACGCTGCTCGCGACCTGGGGCCTGAGCCTCGTCATGCAGCAGGCCTTCCGCTCGATCTTCGGCGCGCGCGAGGTCGGCGTCGAGCTGCCGCAGTGGATGATGGGCTCGCTCAATGTCACCGACACGATCCAGGTGCAGATCAACGGCCTGTTCGTCATGGCGCTGACCCTGATCATCACGGGCATCGTCGCGTTGCTGATGTATCGCTCGCGCTGGGGGCTGCAGGTGCGCGCCGTGGTGGCGAACCGCACCATGAGCGGCGCCGTCGGCATCGACACGCGGCGCATCGACCGCCTCACCTTCGGGTTGGGCTGCGGCATCGCCGGCATCGCCGGCTCGGCCTTCACCATGATCGGCTCGACCAGTCCGACCGCCGGCCAGCTCTACATCGTCGATACCTTCCTGGTGGTGGTGTTCGGCGGCGCGCAGAGCCTGCTCGGCACCATCGCGTCGGCGCTGACCATCTCGCAGTCGCGCTCGACGCTCGAGTTCTTCCTCACCGGATCGATGGCGCAAGTGATCACCCTGCTCCTGGTCATCGGCCTGCTCATGCTGCGCCCGCAGGGACTGTTCGTCCTCAAGGTCAGAAGGTGACGCAAATGTCCGCGAAATCCTCGCCCACCGCGCTTGCACGCGTCCGCTCGCCCGACCTCATCGCCTTCCTGGCGCTGGCGGTGCTCATCCTGATCGTGCTGCCGCTGAGCCTCGACATCTTCCGCCTCAACCTGGTCGGCAAGTACCTCACCTACGCCTTCGCGGCGGTCGGGCTGGTGCTGTGCTGGGGCAAGACCGGCATCTTGAGCCTCGGCCAGGGCATATTCTTCGGCCTCGGCGGCTATTGCATGGCGGCATTCCTCAAGCTCGAGGCATCGAGCGTCGCCAACACGAAAATCCAGTCGACGCCCGGCATCCCCGACTTCATGGACTGGAATCAGATCACCGCACTGCCGGTCTTCTGGGTGCCGTTCCGGTCGCTGACCTTCAGCCTGATCGCCGTGATCGTCGTGCCGACACTGCTCGCCTTCATCATCGGCACCGCCATGTTCAAGCGCCGCGTCGGCGGGGTCTACTTCGCGATCATCACCCAGGCGATCGCCTCGGTGCTCACCATCCTGATCGTCGGCCGCCAGGGCTACACGGGCGGCATCAACGGCATCACGGACCTGCGCACCCTGCTCGGCTGGGACATCCGCACCGATCACGCCAAATACGTCCTCTATTTCGTCTGCTGCATCCTGCTGCTCGCCTCGATGCTGATCGCGCGCTTCGTCTCGGCGAGCAAGCTCGGGCGGATTCTCGTCGCCGTGCGCGACAAGGAGGAGCGCGTGCGCTTCTCCGGCTACGATGTCGCCAACATCAAGATCTTCGTCTTCTGCTTCGCCTGCGCGCTCGCGGCCGTCGGCGGCGCGATGTTCGCGCTGCAGATCGGCTTCATGTCGCCCTCCTTCGTCGGCATCGTGCCCTCGATCGAGATGGTGATCTTCTGCGCGGTGGGTGGGCGCAATTCGATCGTCGGCGCCGTGTTCGGCACGCTGCTGGTCAACTGGGCGAAGACGATGTTCTCCGAGGATTTCCCGCAGCTCTGGCTGTTCGCCATGGGCGGCCTGTTCATCGCCGTGGTGCTCGCCTTCCCGGGCGGCCTCGCCGGCCTTGTCACCGAGCAGATCATGCCGCGCCTGCGCTTGCGCAAGCGGCCCGCGCTAATGCCGATCGCCGCCGCGTCGGAGCGGGTCGCGCACACCCTGCCGGCCGCCGCCGAATAGGAGCCACGCATGTCGGAAACCGATTTCCTGCTCGCGCTCGAAGGCGTCACCGTCTCGTTCGATGGCTTCAAGGCGGTCGACGGTCTCAATCTCTACGTCGACAAGGGCGAGATGCGCGTCATCATCGGCCCGAACGGCGCGGGAAAAACCACCGTGCTCGACCTGATCTGCGGCCGCACGCGCATCGCCGACGGATCGATCAAGTTCAAGAACCAGGAGATCACCGGCCGCAAGGAGCAGGACATCGTCCGGCTCGGCATCGGCCGCAAGTTCCAGACGCCGACGATCTACGAGGATCTGACCGCGTTCGAGAACCTCGAGCTGTCGCTGCCGCGCGGCCGCAGCGTCGCCGGCGCGCTGTTCTGGAAGCGCACCGACGAGGTGATCGAGCGCGTGCGCGAGATCGCGCGCATGATCTTCCTCGAGGACCTTCTCGATCGACGGGCCGAGACGCTGAGCCACGGCCAGAAGCAGTGGCTCGAGATCGGCATGCTGCTGATCCAGGATCCCGAGCTGCTCATGCTCGACGAGCCGGTCGCCGGCATGAGCGTCTCCGAGCGCGAGCGCACCGCCGAGCTGCTCAAGGAGATCATCAAGAACCGCTCCGTCATCGTCATCGAGCACGACATGAAGTTCGTCGAGAGCATCGCGTCGCGCGTCACCGTGATGCACCAGGGCAAGGTGCTGGCCGAGGGCGACATGAACACGATCCAGGCCAATCCCAAGGTCAAGGAAGTCTATCTGGGACACTGAGATGCACGACGCGGCGAAATGCCTGGACGACGACGCCACACGGCGCGGCTTGTTCACCTCTCCCCGCAGGGGAGAGGTCGACGCGCAAAGCGCGTCGGGTGAGGGGATCTCGGAGCCCGAATCGAACCTCCGAGATCCCCTCACCCCGACCCTCTCCCCTTTGGGGAGAGGGAGCGCAAACGCCGTGCCTTCCTGACGCGACGCCCACCGGCAGCGCTGAGACCAACGAGGCGACCATGTTCGAAGTCCGCAATCTCTCTTCTGCCTACGGCCAGAGCCAGGTGCTGCACGGAATCGATCTTTCGGTCGCGCCCGGCGAGATCGTCGCGATGGTCGGGCGCAACGGCATGGGCAAGTCGACGCTGATGAAATCGCTGATCGGCGTCATGCCGATCCAGTCGGGCCGGATCTCGGTGAACGGCACCGACGTGACGGCGCTGCCGAGCCACCGCCGCGTCGCCCATGGTCTCGCCTACGTGCCGCAGGGCCGGCAGATCTTCGGCACCATGACGGTCAAGGAGAACATCGAGACCGGGCGCGTCGTCACCGGCGACACCGACATTCCGAGCGAAATCTACGACCTCTTCCCGGTTCTCGCCGACTTCGGGCGCCGCCGCGGCGGCAACCTGTCGGGCGGGCAACAGCAGCAGCTCGCGATCGCGCGCGCGCTCGCGAGCGAACCCAAGGTGCTGCTGCTCGACGAGCCGACCGAGGGCATCCAGCCGTCGGTCATCAAGGACATCGCCCGGCTGCTCAAGGACATCCGCACCATCCGCAACCTGTGCATCGTGGTCTGCGAGCAGGTGCTGAGCTTCGTGCTCGATATCGCCGACCGCATCATCGTCATGGAAGGAGGCCGCATCGTCCACAGCGACACCCGAGACCACGTCGACGAGGCGGCAGTCGCCCGCTTCCTAGCCGTCTAGCGCATGTTCCGGCGAAGTGGATGCCGGTTCGCCGACGAGAACATGCGCGAAATCAAGCAAAATTCCGGCCGGAGTTTCCCCAATCGCGCTCAAGGAGCCGCCAATGCCCGATACGATCGTGAAAATTGACCTCAATGAATCGCCCTACAAGAACGACATGATCCACAACCGATGGCATCCGGATGTCCCGATCATCGCGTGGGTCAAGCCGGGCGACGATTTCATCATCGAGACCTACGACTGGACCGGCGGGTTCATCAAGAACAACGAGTCCGCCGACGACGTGCGCGACATCGACCTCACCATCGTGCACTTCCTGTCCGGCCCGATCGGCGTCGAAGGCGCCGAGCCGGGCGACCTGCTCGTCGTCGACCTGCTCGACGTCGGCGCCAAGCCGGAAAGCCTTTGGGGCTTCAACGGGTTCTTCTCGAAGAAGAATGGCGGCGGCTTCCTCACCGACCATTTCCCGCTGGCGCAGAAGTCGATCTGGGACATTTCCGGCATGTACACCCATTCGCGCCACGTGCCGGGCGTCAACTTCGCGGGCCTGATCCATCCCGGCCTGATCGGCTGCCTGCCCGACCAGAAGCTGCTCGACACCTGGAACGCGCGCGAAGGGGCGTTGATCGCCACCGACCCGAACCGGGTGCCGCCGCTCGCGGCACCGCCGTTCGGTGCGACCGCCCATGCGGGCCGTGCGAAGGGCGCCGCCAAGGACAAGGTCGCGGCCGAGGGCGCCCGCACGGTGCCGCCGCGCGAGCACGGCGGCAACTGCGACATCAAGGACCTGTCGCGCGGCTCGAAGATCTACTTCCCGGTCTACGTGAACGGCGGCGGGCTCTCGATGGGCGACCTGCACTTTAGCCAGGGCGACGGCGAGATCACCTTCTGCGGCGCGATCGAGATGGCCGGCTGGCTGCACCTCAAGGTCGACATCATCAAGGACGGCGTCTCGAAGTACGGCATCAAGAACCCGATCTTCAAGCCGTCGCCGATCGTGCCGACCTACAACGACTACCTGATCTTCGAAGGCATCTCGGTCGACGAGATGGGCAAGCAGTACTATCTCGATGTCCACATCGCGTATCGCCAGGCGTGCCTCAATGCCATCGCGTATCTGACCAAGTTCGGCTACTCGCCCGCCCAGGCCTACGCGATCCTCGGCACGGCGCCGTGCCAGGGACACATCTCGGGCGTGGTCGACATCCCCAACGCCTGCGCGACGCTGTGGCTGCCGACCGACATCTTCGACTTCGACGTGATGCCGAGCTCGGCCGGCCCGACCAAGTTCATCAAGGGCGGGGTCGACATTCCGACCTCTCCGGACAAGTAGGCCCCGCACGGGCGGACGAGGATGGTGCCATCCTCGTCCGCGCCCTTGATACGCCGAGGAACGAACGATGCCCGTTTACGATTACGAGTGCGACAGTTGTGGTCCCTTCACCACCATGCGGCCGATGGCGCAATGCGAGGCGCCGGCACGCTGCCCGCGCTGCGGCGGCAAGGCGCCGAGGGCCTACCTCACCGCGCCCTATTTTTCGACAATGCCGGCCGATCGGCGTCTCGCGCACGCGACGAACGAGAAAAGCGCGCACGCGCCACGCCTGCTGTCAGAGCTGGGCGGACAGCACGGCGCCGGCTGCAGCTGCTGCGGATCGAAGTCGAAGCGAAACATGCGGCGCAGCAAGAACGGCGCCAAGAGCTTCCCGGCCAGCCGTCCGTGGATGATCTCGCACTGAGCCCGCCAGCCCTTGCCTCACCGACCCGCCGCCAGCGCGCGCCGCGCATCGCCCTCGCGTGTTGCCGCCTCGGCATTCGGCTTCGACGCTTCCGCATAGTATTGCGGCGCCTCGCGGCGCTCGAACATGCCGTAGTCGCGGATGATGCGCACCTGCCGATGGTGCAGCGGCGGCGCGCCGTCAGGCTGCGCCGGCATCCAGGCTTTCGCCGCGTCCGCATCGCGCCATGACGCCAGTAGCAACAGCTTGCCCGGCGTGTAGATGCTGTCCCACGCTTCGCAATCGACGAGCCCAGCCGCGTCGGCGCGCAGGCCGAGTTGCGTGGCGAGGCGCTCGGCGGCGTCCGGCACGGTGTTCGCACTCGGCGCCACCACCGTGATGGTCATCGCCTTGGCGTCGCCGGTCTGCGTCTCGTCGAAGCGCTGCTGGGCGAGCTCCATGTCCGGCGCGCTGTCCGCCGTGATCTCGCCGACGCGCAGCCGATAATCCTCGAACACCTCGAAGCGTCCCTTTTCCTGCGCGCCGTGGTGCTCCGCCTGCGTGCGCCAGCGGATGACCGCCTTCTCGTCGTGCCAGGTCGACAGCGACAGCACGCGCCCCTGCGTGCGCCCGCTGGCGAAGCGGTCGACGTCGATGAAGCCGTCGATCGCCTCCAGCCTGGGCTTGAGGAATTTCGCCAGCGCGAGATATGCGTCGAACTTTTCCTTCCTCGGCTGCACCTCGAAGATCACCGCGAACATCTGGCGTTTTCCTCCTGCTTGTCGGACCGACGAATATCAGCACATTCGATACGGGAAAGTCCGGCGCGCTCGTTTCGGCCGCGAGCGAAACTTCCACCGATCGGCGCCACGATGGACGACCCGTTCATAATAGGGCACGTTCCGCCCCCGCAGAACGGGAAACTGAAATAGACCATGACGACACGAACTCGCGGCGCCGATGCGCTGGTGCGGGCGATGCAGACGGCGGGCGTCCGCCGCCTCTTTACCCTCTCGGGCAACCACATCATGTCGGTGTTCGATGCCGCCCTCGATGCCGGCATCACGCTCGTGCACACGCGGCACGAGGCAGCGGCCGTGTTCATGGCGGACGCGTGGGGAAGGCTCACCGGCGAGCCGGGCGTCGCGCTCGTCACCGGCGGACCGGGCCACGCCAATGCGGTCGGTGCGCTCTACACCGCCGCGATGTCGGAGTCGCCCGTGGTCCTCCTCTCCGGGCATGCGCCGGCGAGCCAGCTCGGCACCGGCGCGTTCCAGGAGATGCGCCAGGCCGATATCGCGGCGCCGCTGACCAAGCTCGCGATGACGAGCGCGCGCGCCGACGACATCGCGCGCGATTTCGCCACCGCGATGCGCACCGCGCGTTCGGGGCGGCGTGGGCCGGTGCACCTCAGCCTGCCGAGCGACTGCCTCGACGGCGACGCCGATATGGCGCAAGTGCCGGGCGCCGACGCCTTTGCGGCCGACGCGATGGCGCTCGACGACAGCACCGCCGACGCGATGCTGGCGCGGCTCGCCGCCACGAAGCGCCCGCTGATCGTCGCCGGCCCCATGCTGATGACGCGCGCGGGCCGCGTCGCGGCGACGCGGCTGCAGGACGCGACCGGCATTGCGGTCGTCGGCATGGAGTCGCCGCGCGGGCTTGCGGACGCAAGCCTCGGCGGCTTCGCGCAGATGCTGGCACAGGCCGATGGCGTGCTGCTGCTCGCCAAGCGCCTCGACTACACGCTGAAATTCGGCAAGCCGCCGGCCTTCGCGGCGACGTGCGAGGTTCTGCAGATCGACGCCGACGACGAGCAGCTCGCGCGTTCGCGCCGCGCGCTCGGGACACGTCTTGCGGCGAGCGCAAAGGCCGAGCCGTTCGCGGCGATCGCTACGCTCCTGCGCCGCGCGCAGGCGAAGCGGCCGCAGCGAAGCGGATGGTTCGACGAGGTGTCGGCTGCGCTCGCGGCACGCCCGGCCGGCTGGGACGGCGCGCGGTCGGGCCAACCCGGCCGCCTGCATCCGCTCGAGGCGCTGCGGCCGCTGCAGGCCATAATCGATCGCCATCCCGACGCGGTCCTCGTCATGGACGGCGGCGAGTTCAGCCAATGGGCGCAGGCACTGCTTAACGCCCCGAACCGCGTCACCAACGGCGTCGCCGGCGCAATCGGCGCCGGACTTCCATTCGGCGTCGCGGCGCGCCTGGCGCAGCCGGACGCGCCCGTGATCGTCACCATGGGCGACGGCACCTTCGGCTTCCATCCCGCCGAGATCGACACCGCGGTGCGCGCACGGGCGCCGTTCGTCGCGATCGTCGGCAACGACGCGCGCTGGAACGCGGAATATCAGATCCAGCTGCGCGACTACGGCGCGAACCGCGTCGGCGGCTGCGAGCTCTTGCCGACGCGCTATGACAATGTCGCGATCGCGTTCGGCGGCCACGGCGAATACGTCACGCGTCCCGACGAGATCGCGCCCGCGGTCGAGCGCGCGATCGCGTCCGGCCTGCCCGCCGTCGTCAACGTCGCGCTCGAGGGCCAGCCGGCGCCGAGCTTCGAGCCGATGAAGACGGCGTGATCTTCCCTCTCCCCTTTGGGGAGAGGGTGGCGAGCGAAGCGAGCCGGGTGAGGGTCGCTCGGCGCATCAATTCGAACTCCGAGAGCCCCTCACCCCGCCCCTCTCCCCGACGGGGAGAGGGAGCGCAGGCGCAGTGCCGTGTGCAAGGAAGTGCGGCACTCTCACCGCGCCGCCGTCACCTGGATCTCGATCTTCTTGTCGGGCCCCTGCAGCAGCGCTTCGATGCAGGCGCGCGCCGGCGTCTGGCTGGGAATGACCCAGGCGTCCCACACCTGGTTGAACTCGGCGACCGTGCGGATGTCGGAGAGCCAGATCGTCGCCGTGATGAGCTTCGACTTGTCGCTGCCGGCCTTGGCGAGAAAGCCGTCGATGAGAGCGAGGATCTCCGCCGACTGCTCGGCGAGGCTGCGGCCGACGGTCTTGTCGGCGGTGAGTCCCGCGAGATAGACGGTGTTGCCGTGGATGACGACCTTGCTCATGCGCGGGCCGGCGTCGATGCGTTGGATGGTCATGGGCGTGCGTTTCCTCTACGGTTTGATCGACCGGGCCGCGCGCGATAAGCCGCAGAGCCGCTTGTCGGAAACCCGATCTGCACCGGATGGATTGGCAAATCAAGGAACAAGGCAAAATGACGGGCGAGGCGACACCCGAGACGGAGTTCGAGACCTATTACGTGGTCGATCCGTATTTCAAAAACATGCCGGTCCTGAGCCTTTCGGTTCCGCGTGGGTGGCGCGCGAGCAGCGTGGTCAAATGGGCGATCGGCGACGTGATCAATCTTTCCGACTACGATTTCCCGGTAAACAGCTGGGCGCGCGTCGAGGATCCGGCAACGGGCAGCGCCTACGAGCAGTTTCCCACGCTCAACTTCAGCTACATCCCGGGCATGATGCCCATGTCGATGCCTTCGCTGCCTTCGCTGCCTTCATTGCCCTCGCTGGCCGGGATGCTGTCGCAACTGTTCGGCGGCAAGCGCGCGGCGCCGGCAGCGGGCCCGCCGGTCCCGCCGCCGCTCCCCACGAGCGGACCGAGCGCGGTGCCCCGTGCGCCGTCGACCACGCCGCGTGCGCCGTCCGCGCCTCCGCGCATGATCGGCCCGATCCTGGCGGCGCCGGGATCGGCGCTCGATACGGTCGTCAAGTTCCTGCTGCCGGGCTATCGCCCCTTCCCCGACCTGCGCGTGACCGAGACCTACCTGCCGCCCGAGCGCGTGGCGCAGGCGAAGGAGTTCGCCCGGCCCGGCGTCGCGGCCGAACCGGTGGGCGTGCGGATCGAATACACGGCCGAAGGCCAACTGTTCGAGGAGCGGATCACCGGCATCGTACTGTGCTGGCAGGTGTCCGCCTCGGGCCCGGTGGGCGTCATCGTCCAGACCAACTGGCAGCTGTACGCGGCGCTCGGCGTGCGCGCACCGAAAGGGATGCTGGCGGGCGTGGAACCGCTCATGGACCGCGCCGTCTCGCTGGGCCGCCTCAATCCCGAATGGGTGAAACTGCGCGACCAGGTGGTCGCGCAACTGCAGCAGGAGGCGAACGCGATCGTGCAGCAGGGCTGGAACCAGATCGCCGCCAATGCCGCCGTCACCCAGCAGATCCGCGCCAACAGCGACGCCTTCCTGCAGTCATTCGAGGCGCATCGCCAGCAGGCGAACGCCGAGTGGAACCACAACCGCGCCGCCGCCCAGGCCGCCGCCAACGCGCGCTCGGCAACCGACGGCTTCGACGATTACATCCGGGGCGTGAACACCTACCAGGATCCCTACTGGGGCCAGTCGCAGCATTCGATCGATCATCAATATGCGTGGACCGACGGGTTCGGTAACTACAAGTATTCCAACGATGCGGGCTACGATCCGAACATCGGCTCGTCGCAGAGCTGGCAGCCGATGAAGCGGGTGTGAGGCGGCGCGCGCAGGCGCCCGGCGCGGAGGCGTCGACGCAAGCGGCTTTTTGACCTTGCCATCATTTCCGGATATATTTCCGGAAATGATGGATGCCCGCGCCAAGGCTGTCAAATCGCACCGTCGGCGCTTGCGCAAGCGTGGGCTGAAGCGCGTCGAGGTACAGGTCCCGGCGCGCGAGGCCGACGTCATTCGCAAGGCCGCCGCGATGCTGCGCGACCCGACCGAAGCGACGCAACTGCGCAGGCATCTCGGCTTCGATCCACCGGCGGGCGAGCCCCGTTCGGCCCTCGATGTTTTCGCCATGCAGGAAACTTTGTCCCCGGAAGGCGAGGCGCTTTGGGAGGAAGCAATGAGGGAAGGCGAACGCATTCGCAAGGACCCGCGGCTCAACCGCTTGCGCGACCTCGACTTGTGAATTTGCGGATCCGTGAATTTTCTAGTCGATACAAACGTCGTTTCCGAGCTCAAGCGCGGGCGCAACGCGGCGCCGACCGTCACGACATGGTTCGAGTCGCTGCCGCCGGAGCGGGTCTTCACCAGCGTCATCGTTCTCGGCGAGATACGGCGAGGCA
>DATBZM010000367.1:0-10155 GCA_036513175.1 Xanthobacteraceae bacterium
GCTTTTGGGATGTCGCCCAACTCATTCTTGCGTCCCCGCGATTAATCGCATAAAGATATCTTTATGTCTAACTCAGGCTTACGCTGATTCGGACGATGACCAGCGGCTCACTGACCTTTCCGGCGCTCACCGCGACGCTCAAGGCGTCGGCGGAAGCGACCCGGCTGCGCATTCTCGCGCTCATCGCCGAGGCGGAGTTGACGGTGTCCGACCTCACCGAAATCCTGCGCCAGTCGCAGCCGCGGCTGTCGCGCCATCTGCGGCTCCTGGCCGAGGCCGGACTGGTCGAGCGCTTCCGCGAAGGCTCGTGGGCGTTCTTCCGCCTGCGCGAGCGCGGCAGTGCCGCCGATATCGCACGCGCGATGATCACGCGACTCGATGCCAACGATCCGGTCATCGCCCGCGACCGCGAGCGGCTCGCCGCGGTGCGCGCCGCGCGGGCGACCGCTGCGCAAAACTATTTCCGCCGCCACGCCGCCGAGTGGGACCGCATCCGCAAGCTTCACGTCGCCGATACCGCCGTCGAAGAAGCGATCCGCGCCGCGCTCGGCGACAAGCCGGTCCGGGCGCTGCTCGATCTCGGCACCGGCACCGGCCGCATGCTGGAGTTGTTCGCGAACGACATCGAGCGCGGCCTCGGCCTCGACATGTCGCTCGACATGCTGGCGCTGGCCCGCGCCCGGCTCGACCGCGCCGGCATCAGGAATTGCAGCGTGCGCCAGGGCGATATCTACGACCTGCCGCTGCCGCGCGACGCGTTCGACGTCGTCATCGTGCACCAGGTGCTGCACTTCCTCGACGACGGCGTGCGCGCGATCCGCGAGGCGGCGCGGGTGCTGCGGCCGCAGGGGCGGCTGATGGTGATCGACTTCGCGCCGCACGACCTCGAGTTCCTGCGCGAGGAGCACGCGCACCGAAAGCTCGGCTTTGCGCCCGAGGCGGTGACGCAGTGGATGGAGCAGGCGGGTCTCGACGTGCTCGGCCACCGCAATCTCGCTCCCGGGCAGGACGACAAGATCGCGGTGTCGCTGTGGCTCGCGCGCGATCCGCGCATCCTGCTCGCCGGCGCGCGCGAGGTGGCGTGACATGGATGGTTTGGTGGATCAGTTGGTGCACGGCGCAGAGGCGCGGCGCAGCCGCTTCGTCGGCGGCGGGCGCGACATCCGCGTCTCGTTCGAGTTCTTCCCGCCGAAGACGGCCGAGATGGAGAAGACGCTGTGGGAGTCGATCGAGCGCCTCGCACCGCTCGCGCCCGCCTTCGTCTCCGTCACCTACGGCGCGGGGGGCTCGACGCGCGAGCGCACGCACGCGACGGTCAAGCGCATCCTCGCCGAGACCGCGCTCACCCCGGCCGCGCATCTCACTTGCGTCGCGGCGACGCGCGCCGACATCGACGCGGTGATCGCGGGCTACCTCGCGGCGGGGGTGCGCCACATCGTGGCGCTGCGCGGCGATCCGATCGGCGGCGTCGGCGAGCGCTACGCGCCGCATCCGGGCGGCTATCGCAACGCGGCCGATCTCGTCGCCGGCATCCGCCGGCAATGCGATGCGGAAATCTCCGTCTCGGCCTATCCGGAGAAGCATCCCGACAGCGCGAACGTGGATGCCGACATCGACATGCTCGCCGCCAAGGTCGACGCCGGCGCGAGCCGCGCCATCACCCAGTTCTTCTTCGACAACGATCTCTACTTCCGCTACCTCGACCGCGTACGCGCGCGCGGGATTGCGATTCCGGTCGTGCCGGGAATCCTTGCCGTGCAGAACTTCAAGCAGACGCGCGTCTTCGCGGAGCGCTGCGGCGCCTCGGTTCCCGGCTGGCTCGCCGAGCGCTTCGCCGGTCTCGACGACGACGCCGCGACGCGCAAGCTGATCGCCGCCGCGGTCGCCGCCGAGCAGGTGCTCGATCTGGTCGACCGCGGCGTGCGCGATTTCCATTTCTACACGATGAACCGCGCTGATCTGGTCTATGCGGTGTGCCATCTCCTGGGACTGCGGCCTCTCGCTTCCCCTCTCCCCGCAGGGGAGAGGGTGCCCGCGCGCAGCGCGGGCGGGTGAGGGGACCTATGAGCCAGCGAGTCGAAAGAGCGCGCCACTTGCGCCGCGATCAAACGGAGGCGGAACGGATCCTTTGGACTCGCCTGCGAGATCGACGCCTGAACGGCCTGAAGTTCAAGCGACAAGTGCCGATTGATCGCTACATCGCCGACTTCTGTTGCGTGGACGCCCATCTGATTATCGAACTCGATGGTGGTCACCACTCCGCAAATGAAGAAGCCGACGCCAAGCGGACCGCTGTCCTCGAATCGTGTGGCTATCTTGTGCTGCGATACTGGAACAACGATGTGATGAAGAACCTCGACGGAGTGCTCGAGGACATCGTCGCAACGTTGTCGCGGACGCCGAGCGTCAAACTTGCTCCGAGCGCCCCTCACCCCGACCCTCTCCCCTTTGGGGAGAGGGGGAAGAAAGACTGAGTCTGCCGCATGGTTCACCGTCAAACCTCCCCCGTCGAACAAAGGCTGCGCACCCTCGCGCGCGAGCGCATCCTCGTGCTCGACGGTGCGATGGGCACCATGATCCAGGCGCTCAAGCTCGAGGAAGAAGAATTCCGCGGCGCGCGGTTCGATGCGTGGAACCGGGAGGTGCGCGGCAACAACGACCTGCTCAACCTCACCAAGCCGGAGGCGATCCGCGAGATCCATCTTGCCTATCTGCGCGCCGGCGCCGACATCGTCGCGACCAACACGTTCTCCTCGACCGCGATCGCGCAGACCGATTACGGCATGGAGGGGATCGCGCAGGAGCTCAACCTCGCCGGCGCGCGGCTCGCGCGCGAGGCGGCGCGCATCGCGAGCGCGGAAGACGGCCGCCCGCGCTTCGTCGCCGGCGCGATGGGGCCGACCAACCGCACGGCCTCGATCTCGCCCGACGTGAGCAATCCGGGCTTCCGTGCCGTCACGTTCGACCAGCTCCGCGCCGCCTACGCCGAGCAGGCGCGCGGCCTCATCGCCGGCGGCGCCGACATCCTGCTGCTGGAGACCATCTTCGACACGCTCAACGCCAAGGCGGCGATCTACGCGCTCGAGGAGCTGTTCGACGCGCGCGGCGCCCGCGTGCCGGTGATGATCTCCGGCACCATCACGGATCGCTCCGGCCGCATGCTGTCGGGGCAGACGCCGGAGGCGTTCTGGAACTCGATCCGTCATGCGGCGCCGCTGTCGATCGGGCTCAACTGCGCGCTCGGCGCCAAGGAAATGCGCGCGCACATCGCCGAGCTCGCCCGCGTCGCCGACACGCTGGTATGCGCCTATCCGAATGCGGGGCTGCCGAACGAGTTCGGGCTCTACGACGAGAGCCCCGAATACATGGCCGAATTGCTCGGCGAGTTCGCGTCGGCCGGCCTCGTCAATGTGGTGGGCGGCTGTTGCGGCACCACGCCGGCACATATCCGCGCGATCGCGCAGGCGGCTGTCGGCAAGGCGCCGCGGGCGCTGCCGGTGCCGCCACGCTACCTGCGCCTGTCCGGGCTCGAGGCGTTTACGCTCTCGCCCGAGATTCCCTTCGTCAATGTGGGCGAGCGCACCAACGTCACGGGCTCGGCGAAATTCCGCAAGCTCGTCACCGCCGGCGACTATACGGCGGCGCTCTCGGTCGCGCGCGACCAGGTGGAGAACGGCGCGCAGGTGATCGATGTCAACATGGACGAGGGCCTGCTCGACTCGGAAGCCGCCATGGTGACGTTCCTCAACCTCGTGTCGTCGGAGCCCGACATCGCCCGCGTGCCCGTGATGGTCGATTCATCGAAGTTCACGGTGATCGAGGCCGGGCTCAAATGCCTGCAGGGCAAGCCGGTGGTGAACTCGATCTCGCTCAAGGAGGGCGAGGCCGAGTTCCTGCGCCAGGCGCAGATCGTGCGCCGGCATGGCGCCGCCGTCGTCGTGATGGCGTTCGACGAGCAGGGCCAGGCGGACACGCTCGCGCGCAAGACGGCGATCGCCAAGCGCGCCTACGGCATCCTGGTCGAGCAGGTCGGCTTTCCGCCCGAGGACATCATCATCGATCCGAACATTTTCGCGATCGCGACCGGCATCGAGGAGCACAACGGCTACGGCCTCGCCTTCATCGAGGGGGTGCGCTGGATCCGGCAAAACCTGCCGTACGCGCACGTGTCGGGCGGCGTGTCGAACCTCTCGTTCTCGTTCCGCGGCAACGAGCGCGTGCGCGAGGTGATGCATTCGGTCTTTCTCTATCACGCGATCCAGGCCGGGATGGATATGGGTATCGTCAATGCCGGGCAGATGGCGGTCTACGACGATCTCGAACCCGAGCTGCGGACGGCGTGCGAGGACGTGGTGCTCAACCGCCGGCCCGACGCGTCCGAGCGCATGCTCGGCGTTGCCCAGCGATTCCATGGGCACGGTCGCGAGGCGAAGGAAGCCGATCTCGCCTGGCGCGACTGGCCGGTCGACAAGCGGCTGTCGCATGCGCTGGTGCACGGCATCACGGATTACATCACGGAAGACACCGAAACGGCGCGCGTCGCGGCGGCGCGGCCGCTCGACGTGATCGAGGGGCCGCTGATGGCCGGCATGAACGTGGTCGGCGACCTGTTCGGCTCCGGCAAGATGTTCCTGCCGCAAGTCGTCAAATCGGCGCGCGTGATGAAGCAGGCGGTCGCCTATCTGATGCCCTACATGGAACGCGACAAGGCGGAACGCGGCGAGACCGGACGGCAGTCGAACGGCAAGATCCTGCTTGCGACCGTCAAGGGCGACGTGCACGATATCGGCAAGAACATCGTCGGCGTCGTGCTCCAGTGCAACAATTACGAGGTGCAGGATCTCGGCGTGATGGTGCCGGCGGCGAAGATCCTCGAGACCGCGAAGGCCGAGGGCGCCGACATCATCGGACTGTCCGGCCTGATCACGCCGTCGCTCGACGAGATGTGCGGCGTCGCGGCCGAGATGGAACGGCAGGGTTTCGACCTGCCGCTCTTGATCGGCGGCGCCACCACGAGCCGCGTGCACACCGCGGTGAAGATTCATCCGAACTACCGGCGCGGCCAGGCCGTCTACGTCAACGACGCGAGCCGCGCGGTCGGCGTCGTCGGCGCGCTGATGTCGCGGCAGAATCGCGACGCCTACGTGGCGGAGACGCGCGCCGAATACGCGCGCATCGCCGCCGCCCATGCGCGCGGGCAAGAGAACAAGCAGCGCGTCGCGCTCGCCGATGCGCGCGCCAATACGCTCAGGCTCGACTGGGGCGCCTATGCGCCGCCGCGCCCGACCTTCCTCGGCTCGCGCGTGTTCGCCGACTACCCGCTCGCCGAGCTCGTGCCGCTGATCGACTGGTCGCCGTTCTTCGCGACCTGGGAGCTGACGGGAAAATTCCCCGCGATCCTCGACGACACGAAGGTCGGCGAAGCGGCGCGTTCGCTCTATGACGATGCGCGCGCGATGCTCGAGCAGATCATCGCCGAGCATTGGTTCCGCGCCAGCGCCGTGATCGGCTTCTGGCCCGCCAATGCGGAAGGCGACGACATCGCGCTTTTCGCGGACGAGACGCGTCATCGCCCGATCGCGACGCTGCACACGCTGCGCCAGCAACTGGCGAGGCGCGAGGGGCGCGCCAACACGGCGCTCGCCGATTTCGTCGCGCCGGAAGGCGTCGCCGCCGACTACATCGGCGCCTTCATCGTCACGGCGGGGCTGGGCGAGGACGCGGTCGCCGATCGCTTCAAGGGCGCGAACGACGATTATTCGTCGATCCTGGTCAAGGCGCTGGCGGATCGCCTGGCCGAGGCCTTTGCCGAACGGATGCACCAGCGGGTGCGGCGCGAGCTCTGGGGCTATGCCGCGAACGAGACGCTGAGCCACGCGGATCTGATCGGCGAAAAATACCGCGGCATCCGCCCGGCGCCCGGCTATCCGGCGCAGCCCGACCACACCGAGAAGGCGACGCTGTTTCATCTGCTCGATGCCGAGCGCGCGATCGGCGTGAAGCTCACCGAAAGCTTCGCGATGTGGCCGGGCGCCTCGGTGAGCGGGCTCTATTTCTCCCATCCGCAGAGCCACTACTTCGGCGTCGGCAAGATCGAGCGCGACCAGATCGAGGATTATGCGCGTCGCAAAGGCTGGACGGTCGCGGAAGCCGAGCGCTGGCTCGCGCCCGTGCTCAACTACGATCCGGCCAGAGCGCGCGAGCCGGTGAGCTGACGAACGAAAAGCACCGGAGGGTGTCATCCCCCGGTGCTTTTTTATCCACCTCGGCCGCGCTGTCCCTCGCGGCAGTTGTCGAGCCTTAAGGCTTTATCGTTGGACTGCTGAAATCAGAACGCGCCTAGCATGATTGCGCCGACAAGTGCGACGGCTGCAACCAATGCCAGGAAATCGAGCACATTCGCTTTCAAGGCAAGGTCCACGAGAGGCCTCCCTGGTGGTTTGCGATGAATAGCTGTTTAGCAAAGTTCGGCTCACTGCAAAAGTTACATCGATGCTGCGCTGCGCTCGCTTGCTCCCCACGCGCGTACCATTGGCGATGCAACCCACTGAAACTGCGAGGCTAGATTCTTTGGTGGGATGGGCCGCGCGGCGCATTGGCGAGCCATGCGACGCCGCATGGAACGAAAAGCCGGATCGCGGATCCGGTGTTTACATGCCGGTCCGACGCTTTTGCAGGCATCAAGCTGCAACTTTAATCGCTTTTTCCAAAAATTGCGCCGCAAGCAGCGCCTCGTGGTCGCGGCCGAAGCGGCCGACGATCTGCACGCCGAGCGGAAGTCCGCTTGCATCTTTCAAGCCGGTGACGTTGACGCACGGCGTGCCCATCAGCGTCCACACGCGGTTGAAGATGGCGGGGCCGGTGGTGTCCGGTCGGGGCGCGGCACTCGGCGCCGACGGCGTGAGCAGGGCGTCGATCTCGCCCATGAACTCGGCGAGCGCCTGGCGCGCGCGTTTGGTCGTGCGGCGCGCCGCGTCGTAGTCGTCGGCCGTGACGGCGGCGGCCTTGTCGAGCATGTCGCGCAGAATCGGGCTGAGAAGCTCGCGATGCTGGTCGTACTCGAATGCAAGCACGCGGAAGGCTTCGTAATCCTGGATGACGGCGTGCGCGTCGAACGCGTCGGTGAGGAATGCGGGCCAGGCAGGCTCGGTGACGCGCGCCCCGGCGGCGGTGGCGGCGTTGGCCGCGGCATCGAGCGCGCGCTGCATGTCGGTGCTCGCCTGGTCCCACACATTGGTGCGCGCGATGGCGATGCGCGGCGCCGCGATCGTCGCGCGGTCGACGCGCAGGTCGCGCCCGGTGATCGCGGCGGCCGCGAAGGCGACGTCGGCGACGCCCGCCGCAAACAGGCCGGCGGTGTCGAGATAGACGGCGAAATGCTTGAGGCCGGGGGTCGGCAGCAGCCGGTAGGACGGCTTGAAGCCGGTGACGCCGCAATAGGCGGCGGGCCGGATCACCGAGCCGCCGGTCTGGGTGCCGACCGCGATCGGCAGCATGCCGGCGGCGATGGCTGCGGCCGAGCCGGACGACGAGCCGCCGGGCGAGCGCGAGGCATCGTGCGGGTTGTGCGTCTTGCTCGGATTGAGAAAGGCGAGCTCGGTCGTCACCGTCTTGCCGAGCACGATGCCGCCGGCGCGGCGGATCAGCGCAACCAGCGCCGCGTCGCCGCGTGGCCGGTTGCCAGCATAGATGGGCGTGCCGTACTCGGTCGGAAAATCCGCCGTGTCGAAGATGTCCTTCACGCCGACCGGCAGGCCGCGCAGCGGGCGATTGGCGAGCCCGGCCGCCTCCGCCCGGCGCCGTGCGCCCGCAAGATCCAGCGAGACGAAAGCCTGAATTTCCTCTTCGCGCGCGTCGATCGCCTGCGCGCAGAGATCGATCACGGCCGCAGGCGTGATTTCGCCGGATTCGATCCGGCGTGCGAGGTCGAGGGCGGAGAGCATCACGCGCGGCTCACGACGGACACGATGATTGCAGCGATGGCGATCGGAAAGGTGAACCTGGGCTTGGCGTGCATGCAACCCTCCGGGAGGCGGATGTGAGCGGAAACCCTGTGGCCGATCAAGGGGTCACCAAGTCTTTACCATGCGGGCCGGTGGCGCCGTGGGCGCCCGCGTATTGCTAAAGGGTCGTTAACAGACTTCCTCGCATTGTCCGCGCATGTCGCGTGGAGTTCGTTGGTATCTCGTCGGCTCCCTCGTTCTCGTCGCGCTCACCGGCTGCAAGCCAGGCTTTGTGGGGGAAGAGCGCGAGCCCTGGCGGGGGGAGGCCGAGCAGGCCTGCCTCAAGTCGGGCGCCGTGAAGGAGAGCCCCTCGGTTGTGCTGCTGCCGCCCATCAGCGGGCCCGGCATGTGCGGCGCCGACTTTCCGTTGAAGGTAAGCGCGCTCGGCGAGGGCGCCCCGCTCGGCTATGAGGACGAGGCGATCCGCCCGCCGAGCGACGTGCCGCAGGCGGCGCCCGCGTATCCGCCACAGCCGCCGCAATATCCGGCCAATCAACAGTATGGCGGTGCGCCCACCTATCGGCCGCCGCCGGGTTATCCGGCGAACGCGCCGTTTGCAGTCAATCCCGCCTATCCGCACGACACGCGGCTGCCGCCCAATCCGCAATACGGTGCGTCGCCCGGCTATCAGCCGCCGCCGCCTCCGTCGCCGCAGTATCCGAACGCGCCGTTTGCGGTCAATCCGGCCTACCCGGCCGATACGCGCCTGCCGCCCAATCCGCGCTACCAGCCGCAGAATAATCAAGACAACTACGAGCCGCCGGCGCCGTACCCGGACGCACAACGCGCCCCGGCTCCCGCGCCGTATGAGCCGCCGGCGTCCTATCCGAATGCGCAGCAGGGCCCGCCGCCCGCGCCGTATGAGCCGCCGGCGCCATATCAGCCGTCCGCTCCCTATTCGCGCGCGCCCGGCCCGAACGGTCCGGTCTCGCTCGCGCCACCCGGCTTCGATCCGCCCAACGAGGATGCGCCGGGCGACTACCAGGCGCCGCTGCCGCAGTACGGCGCGCCCAACACCGTCCCGGCGCATGCGCCGTTGCCTCCGGCACCGGCGCCGGCGCGCAGCGGGCCGTTCCCGCCGAGCTACCCGGGCAGCGGCCAGATCGTGCCGATGTCGCCGTCGCGCGCCGCCACGGTCGCGACCACCGCCACGGTGTCGCCGCCGGCGACGCTTGCTTGTCCGATCGTCTCGATGCTCGACCGCTGGATCGGCGAAGCGGTGCAGCCGGCGGCGCAGAAATGGTTCGGCCAGCCGGTCACCGGCATCAAGCAGATCTCGGCCTATTCGTGCCGCGGCATGAACGGCAATCCGAACGCGCATATTTCCGAGCACGCCTTCGGCAATGCGCTCGACGTCGCCGCCTTCGTGCTCGCCGACGGTCGCGTCGTCACGGTCGAGCACGGCTGGCACGGCACGCCCGAGGAGCAGGGTTTCCTGCGCGACGTGCAGGGCGCGGCGTGCCAGATGTTCAACACCGTGCTCGCGCCCGGCGCCAACGTCTATCACTACAATCACATCCACGTGGACCTGATGCGGCGCGCCTATCGCCCGCACATCTGCGAGCCGCGCGCCGTCCCGGGCGACGAGATCGCGGCGCAGGTGCGGGCGCGCTACGCGCGGCGCGACACGGGCGTCACCGGCTCGATCGGGTCGCATGACCGCCAGGTGAGACACGCCGTGCCGGCCAGCGCCTACAGCGATGACGACGGTCGCGGTCTGCCCGACGCGGTGGCAGGCGAGGACTGAGCGGCGGCGCGCCCGGGAGTTCGCGGAGCGCTAGTCTGACGCAAGGTGGTCCGCGCCAGGCGCCCTCTGATCGAGCCTCCCGGAGCAGAACAGTCGGCACGGCACAAGGCTCGACGCGCCGAGATTTTCTTTGGACGCCAACCGGTTGCGCGGACCCCAAGCACGCCGGCTCTTCACAAAGCAAGGCGGCCTCCCGATATGTAGGCGCGACGTGGACGTCGTCGGACGTCAGGAGGCTCTCATGGTCGGTTCTGTCTTGCGCGCACTTGCGGCAATTTCGGCGGTCGTGCTGATGCTCGGGCTGCTGGCCGGCGCGGCCGATGCGCGCGCCGGCGGCGGATTCAGCATGGGCAGCCGCGGCTTCCGCACGTTTTCGCCCCCGCCGATCACCCGCACGGCGCCGAC
>DATBZM010000368.1:0-4233 GCA_036513175.1 Xanthobacteraceae bacterium
CGGCGCGAATGAAGGCGCGAATTTTGTCCGGGTCCTTCTCGCCCGGCACGCGCTCGACGCCGGAAGAGACGTCGACGCCGGGCGCCCGCGTGATGGCGATCGCTTCGGCGACATTGCCGGCGTCGAGGCCGCCTGAGAGCATGAAGGCGACGCCCGGGTCAAGTTTCTCCAGAAGATGCCAGTCGAAGGCCTTGCCGAGCCCGCCCGGCCGGGTCGCCTCGCGCGGCGCATGGGCGTCGAACAGCAGCCAGTCGGCGACCTTCGCGTAGACGCGAACCGGCGAGAGGTCCGCGGCTCTCTCGATCGGCAGCGCCTTCATGACCGGGCGACCGAAATGGGTGCGCACGGCGACGACCCGCTCGGGCGTCTCCTTCCCGTGCAGCTGCATGAGATCCGGCGCCAGCGCCTCGACGATGTAGGACAGCTCCTGGTCGGTCGCGTCGACCGTCAGCGCCACCTTCCTGGCGCGGCCGGCGACGCGCGCCCCAAGCGAGCGCGCGAGCCCGAGGCCGAGATGGCGCGGCGACGGCGGAAAGAACACGAAGCCGACCATGTCGGCGCCCGCCTCGAGCGCCACGTCGAGCGCATCGGGGGTCGAGAGGCCGCAGATTTTGACGAGGAGGCTCATGCGTCCATCCTCTCGACCAGCGCGATCAGCTTTTCAAGCTCCGCAACGAGCGGATCAATGCGATTCTCGATAATGCCCGCAATGATCTCAAGGTCGATCTGCCAGTAGGCGTGAACGAGGTGATTTCTCAGTGCGATGATCGCATTCCACTGAATATCTGGCGCCGCGCTGCGCAGGTCGGTTGGAATCTTACTCAAGGCTTCGCCAACGATCGCAAGCGCATAGAGCGCGGCATGCTGCGGCTGCAAGGCCTGCGCGAGCTCGTCGGGAGAAAGCCCGATGGCGTGGTCGAGCGCTCGGCGGGCAAATTCACGGGCGTCGCGCAGACGCTCGAGATCGGATCGACTCATAGTGGATCGAGCGCGCGCGGAAGCTCGATCGCCTCTTGCCCCTTCAAACCGCTGATGAGGACAATTCCGACCGGGTGGCCAAGCAGACCAGCCAATTCGACCTCCGCTTCGCACAACCCGAGCAGATCGAGCCCAGCCCGTTTTTCGGCAAGAAAGTCGAAAGCATCATCGTCGAAAACATGCGCCGCACTGCCGCGCGGCAACAGGCCGAGCAGCTTGATCGGATGTTTCGCCTCGACCGCGGCGACATGGCGCTTCAAGATCGTACGGTGGATGAGCGGTGCGTTCATCGCTAAAGCCTCTGCCATTTATATAGCACAGCAGACGGGCAACCAAAGGCATACGCATCATATTGGAAAAACTGGATTTTTATTCAGACATCGATATTACGCCACATCAGCACCGCCGCCGCCAGGTCCTCGATGGCGCTGCCGACCGACTTGAAGAGCGTGATCTGCCTTTCCGAGGTGCGGCCCTTCGCCTTGCCGGAGACGAGCTCGAACAGGTCGCCGCGGATGTCCTTCTTGGCGATCACGCCGCGGCGCAGCGGGATGACCATGTCGCCGGCTTCCTTCAACGCGCCGGCGCGGGTGTCGACGTAGACCCGGGCGCGCCGGATCGCGTCGTTGTCGGCCTCGCGCATCTTCGGCGTGAAGCCGCCGACGAGATCGACATGGGCGCCGGGCTTGAGCCATTTGCCGCGCAGGATCGGCTCGGTCGCGAGCGTCGCACAACAGACGATGTCGGCGTCGGCGACCGCCGCGGCGAGATCGTCCGCGATCGTGACCTCGACGCCGGCGACGGCGAGGCCGAAGGCGAGCGACACGGCATGGCCGTGCGTGCGGTTCCACAAGGTCACGCGCTTGATCGGCCGCACCGCCATGTGGGCGCGCACGAGATGCGGCGCAAGCGCGCCGGCACCGATCATCACGAGGTGCGCGGCGTCGGCGCGGGCAAGATAGCCCGCCGCGAGCGCGGACGCCGCGGCGGTGCGCCAGGCGGTGAGCGCGCGGGCATCCATCAGGGCAAGCGGCGCGCCGGTCGCGCCCGACATCAAGAGGTAGTTGCCGTGGAGCGAGGGCTGGCCGGCGGCGGCATTGTCGGGAAAGACGGTGACGATCTTGCAGCCGAGAAACCGCTCATCCGCAGACCCGCCGGTGCTCCACGCCGGCATGATCAGCAGTGTCGCGTCGCGGCCGGGCTGCGGCACCGTGTGGTGATGGCGCACCGGCGCCGCGATGCCGCTGGCGAAGGCGGCGCGCAGCGCCTCGACCAGCGCCGGATAGGTGAGCGCGGCGGCAATGTCGTCGGCGTTCAGGATGCGCAGCGGCTTTTCCGCCACGGTCACGCCGCCGGCGGGCGCAGCGGCAGCGGCGCCCGCGCCGCGGCGTCACGGCGCAGGCGGTCGCTCTCGCCGCGCGCGGAGCGCAGCTCGGCTTCCGCGCGGCGCGCGGCGCGGCGCCACTTGCTTTGCACGATCCAGGCCGCGCTGCCGCCGACGATCACGCCGGCGATCAGCAGCGCGAAGGCGATGAGGTAGAGCGGCGCCCGCAGCGCAAAGGCCGGCGAGCCGGCGCTGAACGGGTCGAACGAGACGGTCACCAAGTCCTTGTTGGCAACCGACAGCGCCACCAGAACGAGCGCGAGCGGAACCAGAATGAGGAAGCTGACGATCTTGCGCATCATGGCCGCGCGCTCCGCCTGTCAGTCAAGTGACCTTGCAAAGCACGAGCCTGCTGGTGCAGGCGCTCAGGCCGGGTCGTCGCGGTTCAAGCGCTCGCGCATTTCCTTGCCGGTCTTGAAGAACGGCACGTATTTCTGGTCGACCGAGACATGCGCGCCGGTGCGCGGGTTGCGCCCCGTTCGGGCCGGCCGGTTCTTCACCGAGAAGGCGCCGAAGCCGCGCAGCTCGACGCGGTCGCCGCGCGCCATGGCGGCGATGATCTCGCCGAGGATGGCGTTGACGATGTTCTCCACGTCACGCTGATAGAGATGCGGATTCTGCTCGGAGATACGCTGCACGAGCTCTGACTTGATCATGTGTGCCGCCTGTCGGCCGCCGCCAGGTGGCCTGCGGGACGATCCCGCATGCCGCCGAATCCGCAACGGAAACTTCAGTTCGCGCCCGGAGGGTGCCAAAGCGCCAACAGACCGTCAAGGTTCAGGCTTTCCAGCCCGCGCACCGCGCCGGTGTCCTCGAACCGGCGGGCGAGGCTGCGCAGCCCGACGGCGTCGAGCGCGGCGGCGGTCGCCGCATGGAGGAAGGACAGCTCGGAGAGCCGCGGCTCGAGGCGCCAGTCGTGCACCGGCAGGTTGGCATCGATGCCGTTGCTCTTGGCGAGCCAGTCGATCGCGGTCTGCTCGTTGCCGATCTGGTCGATCAGCTTGAGATCGAGCCCCTGGCGGCCGGTGAACACCCGCCCGTCGGCGACCTTGTCGAGCTGATCCGCGGTGAGCTTGCGGCGGTCCTGCACCATGGCGCGGAACCAGGCATAGGAGTCCTTCACGATCGCCTCGAGCGCCGCCGTCGCCTCGGGGCTCGTCGGCTCGAATCCGTTGGGCGCGGCCTTGAGCGGGGTCGAGCGTACGGTCTCGACCTTCACGCCCACGGTTTTGAGGAGATCGGCGAAATTCGGATACTGGAAGAGCACGCCGATCGAGCCGACCAGCGAGGTGTCCTCGGCGATGATGTGATCGCACGCCAAGGCCGCGATATAGCCGCCGGAGGCCGCGAGCGAGTCGACCACCACGACGGTCGGCTTCTTCTGCGCGACGATGCGCAGCGCGTCGTGCAGTTGCTGCGAGCCGGCGGTCGTCCCTCCCGGGCTGTCGATATGGACGATCACGGCGCGCACATTGCTCGCCTTGGAGAGGCGGGTCAGCGCCTCGACGCGATCGCGATCGCCGCGGATCAGCCCGCTGATGGTGACGCGGGCGATCTGGCCGCCGCCGGGCACGCCGAAGTCGCGCGGACCGAGCGTCCCGGCCACCGCGATGATCGCAACGATCGCCACCACAACGGCGATGACGCGCCAGAACGTGAGCTTGCGCCGCATGCGGCGGCGATCGACGATGAGATCGGCATCGAGCGACATGGGGGAGCCTCGGGGGTTTGCTTCGCGGGGAAAGTGCCGCGCCGGGGAACGCGGGTCAATGGCGCGCAGCAACGCACCGCAATTGTGGCAAATGAAAGCGAGAGACAACGCACGGCCTCTCCGTCCCCCTCTCCCCGAGGGGGAGAGGGTCGGGGTGAGG
>DATBZM010000369.1:0-2857 GCA_036513175.1 Xanthobacteraceae bacterium
CAATTGATTGACGGCGGCGGCGTCGAAACCGTTGAGCCGCGTCAGGCGACCGCGCACGATCTCGTAGGCGACCGGCGCGCGCAGCAGGCCGACCGCCGAGCCGACGCCCGCATTGGCCGGGATGAGCACGCGCTGCACGCCGGTCTTTTCGGCGACGCGCGCCGCATGCAGCGGTGCCGCTCCGCCGAACGCGATCAGCGTGCGGGCGCGCAAATCCTTGCCGCTTTCGATCGCATGCACGCGCGCCGCGTTGGCCATGTTCTCGTCGACCATCTCGCTGATGCCGAGCGCCGCGTGCTCGGTGGCGAGGCCGAGCGCGGCGCCGATCCGATCGGCGACCGCGGCCTGCGCGGCGGGCACGTCGAGCGCCATGCGGCCACCCGAGAAGGTCGCGGGATCGATCCGTCCGAGCACGACATCGGCATCGGTCACGGTCGGCTCGGTGCCGCCGCGCCCGTAGCAGGCCGGGCCTGGCTCGGACGCCGCGCTCTCGGGACCGACCGCGATCCGCCGCAGCGAATCGACCCGCGCGATCGAGCCGCCGCCGGCGCCGATCTCGACCATCTCGATCACCGGAATGCGCAAGGGCAGGCCGCTGCCCTTGAGGAAGCGATAGATGCGCGCCACTTCGAGCGCGCGCGCGGTCTGCGGCCGCCCGTGGTCGATCAGGCAAATCTTCGCGGTCGTTCCGCCCATGTCGAACGACAGCACCTGGTCGAGCCCGTGTTGCCGCGCAATGCAGCCCGCGAAGATCGCGCCGCCCGCCGGACCCGACTCGACGAGCCGCACGGGAAAGCGGATCGCGGTGTCGATCGTCGTGATCCCGCCACCCGAGCTCATCAGCAGCATCGGGCACGTGAAGCCGGCGTGCGCCAGCTCGCGCTCGAGGCTCGTCAGATAGCGCCCCATCAGCGGCTGGATGTAGGCGTTGGCGCAGGCGGTCGAGAAGCGCTCGTATTCGCGCATCTCCGGCGAGACCTCGGACGACAGCGTCACGGCGGTGTCGGGCAGCGCACGGCGAATGGCGTCGCCGACGCGCCGCTCATGGTCCGGATTGGTGAAGCTGTGCAGGAAGCCGACCGCGACCGCCTCGACCTTCTGCGCCGCCAGCGCCTCGATCGCGGCCGCGAGGCTCGCCTCGTCGAGCGGCACCAGCACGTCGCCCTGCGCGTCGATCCGCTCGCGCACCGGAAAGCGCAGTCGGCGCGGCACCCGTGGCGGCGGCAGGTCGATATTGACGTCGTATTGCTCGAACCGGTTCTCGTGCCGGATCTCGACCACGTCGCGGAAACCCTCGGTAGTCAACAGCGCCGTCTTGGCGCCCTTGCGTTCGATGATTGCGTTTGTGGCAAGGGTGGTGCCGTGCACGATCAGGCTCACCGCGCCGGGCGCGACGCCCGCCTCGCTGGTGACCGATCGCAGCGCCGCCACCACGCCCTCTTCGGGCGCGCGCGCCGTGGTGAGCGTCTTCGCCGTGAAGCGGCGGTCGCCGACCTCCAGCGCCACGTCGGTGAACGTGCCGCCAATGTCGAGACCGAGACGGATTGTGGGGGGAGATGTCACACTCGAGAGCTCGCGTTACGGCGCAACGCTACGTTATTCGCCGGAGCGATGAAAGCGGGCCGCAGGCACGGTGTTCGCGCTCCCTCTCCCCCTTCAGGGGGTAGGGGAATCGCAGATGAGTAGAGCGTTGTTGCATTAGAAGAAGAAGTGGATTCTTAAGAGGCTTTCCTGATTTGGGGGAGCCCGGATGGAAACGCTTATTTCGATTTTCCGTGAGGTTCGCGACCCGCGCGACTTCAATGCGCGGCACGATGTCTCGGCGATGCTGTTCATTGGGTTGGCGGCAACCTTGTGTGGAGCGAAGTCTTGCGTCGATATCGCCGATTTTGCTGCCGCCCACGAGGCTGAGCTTGCCGAGATCGTCGATCTTCAACATGGCGCGCCAAGCCACGACAGCTTCAGCCGCCTGTTCCGTCTCCTCGATCCGGAGGACATGGCCCAGGCATTCATCCGCTTCGCCAAGGCGCTGCGCGAGGGGATGGGGCTTGAGCCTGCCAATGGCGTGGTCGCGGTCGACGGCAAGCGATTGCGGCGCGGCTATGAACGCGGCCGCGCCTGCATGGCTCCGCTCATGGTGAGCGTGTGGGATGCCGAGACCAGGCTCTCGCTTGCGACCCGACATGCGCCCGGCGGCGACGAGGTCGCGGCCACGCTGGCGGCCCTCAAAAGCGTGATCCTGAAGGGCTGCACCGTCACCGGAGATGCCCTGCATTGTCACCCCCGCATGGCCGCAGAAGTGCGCCAACAAGGCGCGCATTACGCCATCAAGCTCAAGGCCAATCATGGCCCGCTGTTTGCCTGTGCGCAGGCGACCTTCGCGGCGGCCGACGCCAAGGGCAAGCTCCCCTTCTATGAGCAAAGCGACAGCGATCATGACCGCCGTGAGCGTCGCAGCGCCAGCGTCATTGCGAGGCCCGCGCAGGCGCCGGCCTTCCCCAGCCTCGCCGCCATTGGCCGCATCGAGACCGAGCGCGAGGCCAATGGCAAGCTCGCCAAGGCCGTCCACTACGTCGTGTTGTCCAAACGCCTTTCTCCCCGCCGTCTGCTCGAGGTCACGCGTGCGCACTGGAGCGTAGAAAATCAACTGCACTGGAGGCTCGATGTCGTCTTCAACGAGGACGGCGCGCGGACCCGCAAGAACTACGGCCCACAAAATCTTGCCGTCCTGCGCCGCGTTGCGCTCGACATCTTGCGCGCGCATCCCGATAATCGCTCCGTCGCCCGCAAGATGAAGCTTGCCGCTTGGAAAAAAGAGTTCTTCTTCGAACTCTTTGCTCATCTGCGATAGCCCTGC
>DATBZM010000370.1:0-14316 GCA_036513175.1 Xanthobacteraceae bacterium
CATGACGCCAAGGGCGACTTCGCCAAGCGCATGAAGGCGGCCGGCTTCGACCCCAAGGTCACGGTCGAGAACGTCTCGGCCGGCTACCACACCCTCGCCGAAGCGTTCTCGGGCTGGCGCGATTCTCCGCCGCACCGCGCCAACATGCTGAAGAGCGGCGTGACCCGGATGGGAATTGCGGCCGTCTACACGCCGAACTCGAAATACAAGGTGTATTGGGCGTTGATCCTGGCGGCGCCGGCCGGGACGTAAGGGCGTAGCCCGGATGGAGGCGCGCAGCGCCGTAATCCGGGGACAGCCGATCCGCGGATGCGCTGTCCCCGCATTCCGCTTCGCTCCATGCGGGCTACGAAACTACGACGCGCCCACCATCCCGAACATCTCGCGTCCGTACGTCTCCTTCGCCTCCTCGAGCAGCGGCCGCACCGCATCGGCGAACAGCGCGTGTTCGACCGCCGTCAACTCGACGATCTCGCACCCCTGCGCCTCGATCGCGCGCCGCGACTCGCCGTCCTCCTCGACCGCGAGCCCGCGCTGGAACGCAACCGCGTCTTTCACGGCCGCCCGCATCGCCGCCTGCAGATCGGCCGGCCACGCGTCGAACGCGGTGCGGTGCAGGAAGATCGGCCGCGAGATGTAGAAGTGGTTGGAGATGGTGTGGAAGCGGTGGAACTTGTGCACGCCGTAGGTCACCGTGTTGGCGAACGGGTTCTCCTGCGCGTCGATCGTGCCCGCCTTGATCATGGCGATCGCCTCGGTCAGGTCCATCCGCATCGGCACCGCGCCGAGCAGCTCGAAGGTGCGGCGCTGCACCTCGCTCGGCAGCACGCGGATGCGCAGGCCGGCAAGGTGGGCCGGCTTGTGCACCGGCCGCACGCGGTTGGAGATCTGGCGGAAGCCGTTCTCGAACCAGCCGAGGATGCGATAATTGACGGCCGCCTCGAGCTTGCCGGTGAGATAGGCGCCGAGCGCGCCGTCCATGGCGCAGCGCGCCTGCGCATTGTTGGCGAAAAGGAACGGCAGGTCGACGAAGCCGAGCGCGGGCACGCGGTCGGTCAGGTAGCTCGATGACTGGTAGCCGAGCGTCAGCAGCCCATGCTCGACCAGCCACAGGATGTCCTCGGCCTTGTAGCCGAAATCCATGATGTTCCAGACGTACTTGATCTGCACGCGGTCGCCGAATTCTTGCTCCAGCCGGTCGCCGATGAACTTGAGCGAGCGCGAGAAGCCGGTGGTCGGCGGGCCGTAGCCGCCCATGCGGATCTGGATCGGGTCGGGCATTTGCGCTGAGTCTCCTCGTGTAGCCCGGATGAGCGAAGCGATATCCGGGAGCGCTGTCCCGCATGTCGCTGCGCTCATGCGGGCTACGAGCGAGACGGACATAGCAGGAAACGCTCCCGTCGAAACCCCGCGACTTGTCGACTATCATCCGCACAATTCGAGCGACGGGAGGAAACACATCATGAAGCCTATCGTCTTGCTGCTCATCTCCGTCCTGTGGCTCGCGACGGGCGCTGCGGCGCAGGACAAATACCCGTCGCGGCCGATCAAGGTGCTGGTGCCCTATGCGCCCGGCGGCGCCGTCGACATCGTGGCGCGCATCGTCACCGAGGAGATGCGGCAAAGGCTCGGGCAGCCCTTCGTCATCGAGAATAAGCCGGGCGCCTACGGCATCCTGGCGATCCAGGACATGGCGCGTGCCCGGCCCGACGGCTACACGATCATGTTCGGCAACAACAACTCGAACGTGATCACGCCGATCATCTACGCGAAGAAGTTCACCATCGACTACGGCCGCGACGTCGTGCCGATTGCCCGCGTCGCCGACGTGCCGGCAGTCCTCATCGCGACCAGGCAGGACTTTCCGCCGACGAGCTTTGCCGAGTTCGTCGCCTATGCGAAGCAGAATCCCGGCAGGCTGCGCTACAGCAGCGTCGGCGTCGGCAGCTTCCCGCAGTTCGACATGGAGATCCTGTCGCGCCGGACCGGCATGGAGATGATCCATCTGCCCAACAAGAACGGCGCGACCGGCATGCTCAACGACCTCGTGCGCGGCGACGCGCAGGTCGCCTTCCTCAATCTCGCGACCGCCGGGCCGATGGTGCGCGCCGGCCAGCTTCGCGCGCTCGCCGTCGTCACCGACAAGCGCCTGCCCGAATATCCGGACGTGCCGACGCTCGCCGAGCTTGGCTATCCGGGCGTCGGCACCGTGCAGTGGCTCGCGCTCTTTGCGCCGGGCGGCGTGCCGCAGGACGTGATCGAAACGTTGCAAAAGGCCGCGGTCGCGGCGGCGGCCTCGCCCGCGGTGGTTGACAAGCTCAAGGCGCAGGTGATGCGCGCGGCGCCAACCGCGTCGACCGCCGAGGCCAAGACCTGGCTCGCCGGCGAGATGGCGCTGTGGCGCAAGATCGTCGCCGAAGTGAAGATCGAGATGCCGGATTGAGGATCAGCGCGTCGCCGCATCGCCGGCGATGAACGCCCGTGCGGCGTCGCCGCCACCGAAATCATCGAGATCGATATGCCCGCCCTGGTCGTAGCGGATGAATCGCTTCGGCTCGTTGGCGAGCGCGAACAGCTGCTCGCCGAACCGGATCGGGATCACGTCGTCGCGCGCGCCGTGCATGATCAGGAGCGGCACGTGAACCTTGCCGATCCACTGGTCGGAGTGAAGCTGATCCTTCATCAGCCAGCGCACCGGCACGAACGGAAACTTTGTCGCCGCGACGTCAGCGGTCGACGTGTAGGGCGCCTCGAGGATCAGCTTGGCGACCGGCCGCTCGGACGCGAGCTTCACCGCAACCCCGGTGCCGAGCGAATGGCCCCATAGCACGATGTGTTGCGCAGGATAGCGCGCGACCGCGAACGCGTAGGCGGCCGCGGCGTCGCGATGCAGGCCCTCCTCGGTCGGCGTGCCGGTCGAGCCGCCATAGCCGCGGAAGTTCACCGCGATCAGTCCGGTGCCGTTGGCGATGGTGACGCGGTGGCGTTTGGCCCGCCACGGCACGATCTCGCCGTTGCCGTGGAAGTAGATCACCACCGGCTTGTCGCCGCGCGGCGGCACGTGCCAGGCGATCAGCTTCTCGCCGTCGCTGGTGTCGAGCACGACCTCCTGCGCTTCCGGCATGCCGGCGTCGGCCGGGGTGATGTGCAGCGCGGTCCCCGGGAACAGCATCGCGCGCTGGGCAAAATAGAGCACGGCCACGACCAGCGCGTAGCCGCAAACCCCGATGATCAGCACCCACCGCACGATCGCCATGGCGTGGTGATAGCATTGAAATGGTACTGAATCCTGACGGTGATCCGCCGCATTCACTTGCGGGATCAGCCCCTTTCCGCCAATGTCGCCGATCAACAGCACCTGCCGGGGAGCATCGATGGCCGAGCCGGACAAACGCGTCGGTCTGTTCGTCACCTGCCTGGTCGACATGATCCGGCCGTCGGTCGGCTTTGCGGCCGTGAAGCTCTTGGAAGACGCCGGCTGCACCGTGGAGGTGCCGCGCCAGTCGTGCTGCGGCCAGCCGGCCTTCAACTCGGGCGACCGCGCGACCGCGCGCGCCATTGCCGAGCAGGTGATCGAGGCGTTCACGCCTTACGACTACGTGGTCGTGCCGTCCGGCTCCTGCGGCGGCCAGCTCAAGACGCATTATCCCGAGCTGTTTCATGGCGATCCCAACTGGCTGCCGCGCGCCGATGCGCTTGCGGCGAAGACGTTTGAGCTTGTCTCATTTCTCGTCGACGTGCTCGGCATTTCGCGCGTCGACGCGAGCCTCGAGGCGACCGCGACCTATCACGACTCCTGTTCCGGCCTGCGCGAGCTCGGCATCCGTGTCCAGCCACGCCAGCTGCTGGGTACCGTGCGCGGGCTCACGCTCAAGGAGATGCGCGATGCGGACGTCTGCTGCGGCTTCGGCGGCACGTTCTGCGTCAAGTATCCCGACATCTCCAACGCCATCGTCGAGAAGAAGGCCGCGAACATCGTGGCGACCGGCGCGAGCCTGCTGATCGCCGGCGATCTCGGCTGCCTGATGAACATGGCCGGCAAGCTGCAGCGCGAGGGCAAGCCGGTCGAGGTGCGTCACGTCGCCGAGGTGCTGGCCGGCATGACGGCAGAACCGGCGATCGGCGCACCGTCCCACCGCGACGCGGAGCCGCATCCCGGCGCGGAGCGGCGGCAGTGACCCACGTCGCGACCTCGCCGCATTTCAAGGAGAACGCGAAGGCGGCGCTCGCCGATGCCGACCTGCAGAACGCGCTCAAGTTCGTCGAGGTGAATTTCATCGCCCGCCGGCGCGAGGCGGCGGACAAGCTGCCCGAGTTCGAGGCGCTGCGCGATTCCGCGCGCGACATCAAGAACCACACGCTCGCCCATCTCGATCTCTATCTCGAAGCCTACGAGCAGAAAGTCACGGCGGCGGGCGGCCAGGTGCACTACGCGGTGACGGCCGACGACGCCAATCGCATCGTCCTCGACATCTGCCGGAAGCTCGGGGCGAAAACGGTCACCAAGGGCAAGTCGATGATCGGCGAGGAGATCGCGATCAACGATCACCTCGAGGCGAACGGCATCACCCCGGTCGAGACCGATCTCGGCGAATACATCATCCAGCTGCGCCACGAGATCCCCTCGCACATCATCGCGCCGGCCGTGCACCTCACCAAGGCGCAGATCGAGGCGGACTTCCGCCGCGTGCACGACAACTTGCCGGCCGACCGCAATCTCACCGAGCCGACCAGCCTGCTCGCCGAGGCGCGCGGCGTCTTGCGCGAAAAATTCCTCGCCGCCGATGTCGGCATCACCGGCGCGAACTTTTTGGTCGCCGAAACCGGAACCTCGATCATCGTCACCAACGAGGGCAACGGCGACCTCACCCAGACGCTGCCCAGGGCGCACATCGTGCTCGCCAGCATCGAGAAGCTGGTGCCGACGTTGGAGGATGCCGCGCAATTGCTGCGCGTGCTCGCGCGCTCGGCGACGGGCCAGGAAATGTCGGTCTACACCACGCTCTCGACCGGCCCGCGCCGGGCGGATGATCCCGACGGGCCGGGCGAATACCACGTGGTCATTCTCGACAACGGCCGCTCGTCCATGCTGGGCGGCGATTTCGCCGACATGCTGCGCTGCATCCGCTGCGGCGCCTGCATGAACCATTGCCCGGTCTATCACGCGGTCGGCGGCCACGCCTATGGCTGGGTCTATCCGGGCCCGATGGGAGCCGTGCTCACCCCGAGCCTGATCGGCGTCGACCAGGCGGGCCAGTTGCCCAACGCCTCGACCTTCTGCGGCCGCTGCGAGGAAGTCTGCCCGGTGCGCATCCCGCTGCCGCGCATGATGCGCTCCTGGCGCGAGCGCGAGTTCGAGCGGCATCTGTCGCCCGCGACGGTGCGCGGCGGCCTCGCCTTCTGGGCCTTCTTTGCCAAGCGGCCGCGGCTCTATGGACTTGCGACCTCGCTCGCTGCGCGCCTGCTGGCGCTGATCGGCCGCCGCAAGGGCCGCTTCGGCTGGCTGCCGCTCGCGAGCGGCTGGACGCGCTATCGCGAATTCCCCGCGCCGCAGGGCGCGACCTTCCAGGCGCAATGGAAGGCGCGGCAGCGGGAGCGGCGATGAACGCGCGCGAGCAGATTCTCGGCGCGATCCGCCGCTCGCTCGGCGTCAGCGGCAACGAGGCGCCGCGCCGCAAGGAGGTGGCCGACCGCATTTCCGGCCATCCGCGCGGCGTCATCCCGGCGCGCGGGCAAGGGTCGCCGCCGGAGCGGCTCGATCTCTTCGCCCGCATGGTGGAGCAGGCGGCCGGCAGCATCGCGCGGGTCAACGATCCGGCCGACGTGCCCGCCGAGGTCGCTGACTTCCTGCGCCGCTACAACCTGCCGATGGCGGCGCGGCGCGGCGCCGATCCGCGGCTCGCGAGCATTCCGTGGGAGCGCGCCGGCACGCTCGAAATTTCGACCGGCGCGCCCGATCCGAAGATGCTGTCGTCCGTGTCGCACGCCTTTGCGGGCGTTGCCGAGACCGGCACGCTCGTCTTGACCTCCGGCGCCGACAATCCGACCTCGCTCAACTTCCTGCCCGACAACCATATCGTGGTCATCGACGCCAAGGACGTGACGGGCGACTACGAGACCGTGTGGCAGCGCCTGCGCGAGAAATTCGGCCAGGCTGTGCTGCCGCGCACCGTCAACCTGATCACCGGCCCGTCGCGCTCCGCCGACATCGAGCAGACGCTGATCCTCGGCGCGCATGGCCCGCGTCGGTTGCACGTGATCGTCGTCGGCGCGCCGCAATAGGCGGAAGCGCGACGATGACTCGCGGTCGCTACCCTCCCCGCCACTCGCTTTGCTCGCGGGGGGAGGGGAGCGCGGGCGCCGTATGGGCCAGCGTGGGCAATGCACAGCATCGTTAGCCTCCATCGACGCCGCGCCGTGACAGCGCGCGCGCGTTTGCGCTAGCCTGGGCGCGGCGCGGCAGCCGGATCAATTCACGCACATAACAGGCGCCGCGCAACGGGAGGGCGTCATGAGGCGCGCGCGAATGGCGGCGGTGTGGAAGATTTCCTTGCTGGCGAGCCTCGTCGCGACGCTCTGGTGCGCCGCGATTGCGTCCGCCGCCGCGCAAGAACCGAGTAAAGAGCCGATCAAGATCGGCTTTAGCGTCTCGCTCACCGGCGGGCTCGCGAGCGCCGGCAAGGCGCACCTGCTGTCGAAGCAGATCTGGGCCGAGGGCGTCAACGCGCGCGGCGGCCTGCTCGGGCGTCAGGTCAAGCTCGTCTATTACGACGACCAGACCAATGCGGCGACGGTGCCGGGCATCTACGCCAAGCTCATCGACGTCGACAAGGTCGACCTCGTGATGGGTGCCGCCACCAACCTCATCGTCGCCGCCATGCCGCAGATCATGCAGCACAAGAAGATGGTGATGGTGCTGGTCGCGCTCGGCTCCAATGCGCAGTTCAAGTATCCGCGCTATTTCCAGAGCGCGCCGTTCGGCCCGGACTCGAATGGGGTGCTGTCGGAGGCCTTCTTCAACGTGGCGCGGACGCTCGATCCGGCGCCGAAGACCGTGGCGCTGGTCGGCGCCGATGCCGAGTATTCCAACAACGTGCTCACCGGCGCGCGCCTCAACGCCAAGAAGCTCGGCCTGCGGATCGTCTACGACCGCACCTATCCGCCGAGCACGGTCGACTACTCGCCGATCGTGCGCGCCATCCAGGCGACCAGCCCCGACATCGTGCTGGTCGCGTCGTATCCGCCCGACTCGGTCGGCATGGTGCGCGCCGCGACCGAGGTCGGCCTCAAGACGGAGCTCTTCGGCGGCGCCATGGTCGGACTGCAGTTCGCCTCGCTGATGGGACAGCTCGGCGACAAGCTCAACCGTGTCGTCAACTTCCACTTCTATGTGCCGAGCGACAAGATGCAGTTCCCCGGCATCGCCGAGTTCCTGAGCAAGTATCAGGCGCGTGCGGCGGCCGCCGGCGTCGATCAACTCGGCTACTACCAGCCGCCCTTCGCGTACGCGGCGATGCAGGTCCTGGAGCAGGCCGTCACGGCGACCGGCACGCTCGATGACGACAAGCTCGCCGCCTACATCCACAAGTCCGCGTTCCAGACCATTGTCGGCGAGATCAAGTTCAACGAGCTCGGCGAATGGGCCGTGGCGCGGCCGATCATGATCCAGTTCCAGAACGTGCAGGGCGCAGGGCTCGACCAGTACAAGACCGGCCACCGGCAGGTGATCGTCTATCCGCCCCAGTACAAGGATGGCGAGCTGCAATACCCTTACGCCAAGTAGCGGCCGGCCCGCCGCAAGGGGACGTCGTCCAATGCAGGTCACTGCCGCGGTCGCACGCGAGCGTTTCGCCCCGTTCACCATCGAGACGCTCGACCTCGCCGATCCGCGGCCGGACGAGCTGTTGGTGCGCATCGTCGCGAGCGGCATGTGCCAGACCGACCAGCACGGGCGCGACGGCTACTACGACACGCCGCTGCCCGCGGTGCTCGGCCACGAGGGCGCCGGCATCGTTGCGGCGGTCGGGTCGGGCGTGACGAAATTCGCAGCCGGCGATCACGTGGTCATCTCGTATCCGTGGTGCGGCAGCTGCGCGAACTGCCGTCGCCGCATGGAATCGCATTGCCAGAACAATTTTGCGCTCAAGATGCGCGGCACGCGCGCCGACGGCTCGACGCTGATGCGGCGCGGCCCTGAGACCATTTACAGCGCCTTCTTCCAGCAGTCGTCGTTTGCGACCCATGCGATCGCCAACGAGCGCTTCGCCGTGAAAGTGCGCGCTGACGCGCCGCTCGAGCTGCTCGGGCCGTTCGCCTGCAGCGGCCAGACCGGGGCCGGCGCCGTGCTCAACACCATGCAGCCGCAGCCGGGCGATGCCTTCGCGGTGTTCGGCGTCGGTGCGGTCGGGCTCTCCGCCCTGATGGCGGCGCGCGTCGCCGGCTGCGACCCGATCATCGCGGTCGACATCCACCCGCCGCGCCTCGCGCTCGCGCGCGAGCTCGGCGCGACGCATACGATCGACAACGCCGGCGCGGCCGACGCGGTCGCCGACATCCGTCGCATCACCGGCGGCGGCGTGCGCTTTTCGCTCGAAACCTCGGCGCAACCGGCGGTATTTCGCGCGGCGGTCGAGGGGCTGATGCCGGCCGGCACCTGCGTGCTGCTCGGCAGCGCGCGCGCCGGCACGGAGGTTGCGCTCGACATGCCGTTTCTGCAGTTCGGCCGCGTGGTGCGCGGCGTCATCCAGGGCGAGAGCCATCCGCAGGAGTTCATCCCGCGCCTGGTCGATCTGCTGATGCAGGGAAAAATGCCGGTCGAGCGGATGATGACCTTCTATCCGCTCGCCGACATCAACCGCGCCGCGCGCGACTCGACCGACGGCACCGCCATCAAGCCGGTGTTGCGCATGCCCGCGTGAGCGCTGGTTCCCGATATGGAACAGCGTTCGGCCTGACTCGGGTGAATGCAATGATGCTGGTGTCGGGCATGACGGAACCGCAGGCGGCGCGGTACGTTGATCCTTGTCGACGCGCCTGCGCCGAGGAGCCCGCCATGCCGACCGAAGAAACCAAGCCGGCTCCCGATGCGGAGCGCAAGATTGCGGAAAAGGAGCGGCTCGAGCGCGCGCTGGAACTCGGTCTGGAAGAATCCTTTCCGGCTTCCGATCCCGTCAGCGTCACGCAGCCGCCGCATTCCAAGGAGGACCGCTATGGCAAGGCGCGATCCGCCGCCCACCCGCGCAGTTAACCAACTAACCTCGTGTAATCGCTGCCAAATGGGCGCTGCCGCGCGCCCGTAAAGATTGCTCACATTTTTTGAAGCAATTCGCAGTATGATCAGTATGATATTGCTATAGCCCCCATGCGCGTGGGAGTCCCGGCATCATGCCGGGTAGGGGACATCATGGTGCGTAAGTATTTCGGTACAGACGGCATTCGCGGCCGCGCCAACGGCGTGATCACGCCCGAATTGGCGCTCAAGGTCGGGCAGGCGACCGGCATCGTCTTCCGCCGTGGCGATCACCGCCATCGCGTCGTCATCGGCAAGGACACGCGGCTCTCCGGCTACATGATCGAGACCGCGCTGGTCGCGGGTTTCACGTCGGTCGGCATGGACGTGCTGCTGCTCGGCCCGATGCCGACGCCGGCGGTCGCGATGCTTACGCGCTCGATGCGCGCCGATCTCGGCGTGATGATCTCGCCCTCGCACAACCTCTACGACGACAACGGCATCAAGCTGTTCGGCCCGGACGGCTACAAGCTGTCCGATGCGACCGAGCAGGAGATCGAGACGCTGATGGACGCCGACATGTCGAAGCGGCTCGCCAAGTCGGCGGCGCTCGGCCGCGCCAAGCGCATCGACGGCGTGCACGACCGCTACATCGAGTTCGCCAAGCGCACCTTGCCGAAGAACCTTTCGCTCGACGGCCTGCGCGTCGTGGTCGACAGCGCGAACGGCGCCGCCTACCGGGTCGCGCCCGAGGCGCTGTGGGAGCTCGGCGCCGAGGTGATCTCGATCGGCGCCGAGCCCGACGGCTTCAACATCAACAAGGACTGCGGCTCGACCGAGCCGGCCGCGCTCGCCGCCAAGGTGCGCGAGATGCGCGCCGACATCGGCATCGCGCTCGACGGCGACGCCGACCGCGTCGTCATCGTCGATGAGCGCGGCCGCGTGGTCGACGGCGACCAGCTCCTCGCCGTGATCGCCGAAAGCTTGAAGGACGACGGCCGCCTCGCCAGACCCGGCGTGGTCGCTACCGTCATGTCCAATCTCGGCCTGGAGAAGTTTCTGCAGTCGCTCGAGCTCAGTCTGGTGCGCACGCCGGTCGGCGACCGCTACGTGCTCGAGCACATGCGCGAGCACGGCTACAATCTCGGGGGCGAGTCCTCCGGCCACATCATCCTGTCCGATTACACGACGACCGGCGATGGCTTCGTCGCCGCGCTGCAGGTGCTCGCCGTGGTCAAGAAGCGCGGCCAGCCGGTGTCGACGGTCTGCCATCGCTTCGATCCGTTGCCGCAGGTGACGAAGAACGTGCGCTACAACAGCGGCAAGCCGCACGAGCACAAGAAGGTGAAGAGCGCCATCGCCGACGCGGAAAAGCGCCTCAACGGCCACGGCCGTCTGATCGTGCGCCCGTCCGGCACCGAGCCGGTGATCCGCGTCACCGGCGAGGGTGAGGATCCGCACCTCGTCGAGGAGGTCGTCGACGGCATCGTCGACGTGCTCAACGCCGTCTCGGCGTAAGCGGACGCGTGCTGCGGGCGGCCGGCGCCATGCGCCGGCGCCGCATGCGTAAACAACTCCTGAACCAGATCCCACCAAGTCGTTAACGTCGCGCCGTGGCGTCAAGTCATCGGCGTTTGCAGCGCCGGATAGCTACCATCATGCCACGCGCGCCGCTTAATATTCTTGGTTAAAAGGTAAGGTTAAGTCCCATTTAACGAATGGGGAGCATTCTCGGCTTCGTCGATTGTTGTTGGCCGCGCCGTTGCGCGGCCTCGAGTGAAGGGACGAAGCGATGCGCAATACACGATTGCTCGCAGCCGCCGCGGCGGCTGTGCTCCTCGCAATGCCGGCGGCGCACGCCGCCGACCTCGGGCCGCCACCGCCCCCGTGCAGCGGCTTGGCGGCGTCGTCGCCGGGCTGCGCGGCGCCGGTCGCGGAATATTCCGGCTGGTATCTGCGCGGCGATATCGGCATGAGCAACCAGTCGGTCAGCTCGCTCAACAACGTGGTGAGCCCCGGCACGTCGGTGTCGACGCCGTTTCTCACCTTCGATAGCGCGCCGATCTTCGATCTCGGCGTCGGCTATCAGCTCAACAACTGGCTGCGCTTCGATGTGACCGGCGAATACCGCGCCAACGCGCATTTCCACGGCCAGCAGATCGCGACCTTCGGCGCGATCATCCTCCCCGACGACTACAATGCGAGCAAGAACGAGTGGCTCTTCCTCGCCAACGCCTATGTCGATCTCGGCACCTGGTGGAACGTCACGCCCTTCGTCGGCGTGGGCATCGGCGGCTCGTACAACACGATCAAGAGCTTCACCGATGTGGGCGCGACCCAGGCCGGCGCCACCATCCTGAGCACGACCTACGGCGCCGACGCCTCGCAGTGGAATTTCGCCTGGGCCGCCTATGCGGGCCTTTCCTACCAGGTGACACCGGCCTTCGCGGTGGAAATGTCCTACCGCTACCTGAGCCTCGGCAATGCCACCACCGGTCCGACCAACTCGTTCGACGGCGTTACCGTCGTCAACGGCACTCCGTTCCAGTTCAAGGACCTGACCTCGCAGGACGTGCGCGTCGGCTTCCGCTGGATGTTCAGTGAGCCGCCGCCGCCTCCGCCGCCGCTCATGCGCCGCGGCTGATAAGACTTCGTTTACCGAATGGACGGCGCGGCAATCCCGCGCCGTCTGCCTTTTGAGGCGCGCGAATAGCGAATGGCGAGTAGCGAATAGGGAAGCGGCGAGCGGCGGACCCCTATTCGCTACTCCGTATTCGCCATTCGCCCCCTTCAGTACTCTTCCTTACTTGACGAGAAGCCCGTCCTTCCCTAATTCCGACCGCGGGACACCCCTCCCCACCGAGGGGCGCCTATCTGGAAGGATAGACAAACATGTCGAACACGATGCCCGGCGTGCGGCCGATCACCCCGCACTTTTCGTCCGGCCCCTGCGCCAAGCGCCCCGGCTGGAGCCTGCAAGCCCTGACCGACGCAGCGCTGGGACGTTCGCACCGCGCCAAGCTCGGCAGAGCCAAGCTCAAGCGCGCGATCGATCTTACCCGCGAGATTTTGCAGATCCCCGGCGACTACAAGGTCGGCATCGTGCCGGCGTCCGATACCGGCGCGGTCGAGATGGCGCTGTGGTCGCTGCTCGGCGCGCGGCCGGTCACCACGCTGACCTGGGAGTCGTTCGGCGAAGGTTGGGTCTCCGACGTCCAGAAGGAGCTCAAGCTCAAGGACGTGACGGTGCTCAAGGCGCCGTATGGCGAGCTTCCCGATCTGTCCAAGGTCGACTGGTCGACCGACGTGGTGTTCACCTGGAACGGCACGACCTCGGGCGTACGCGTCCCGAACGGCAACTGGATCGCCGCCGATCGGCAGGGCCTTTCGATCTGCGACGCCACCTCGGCGGCGTTCGCGCAGCGGCTCGACTGGCCGAAGCTCGATGTGGCGACGTTCTCGTGGCAGAAGGCGCTCGGCGGCGAGGCCGCGCACGGCATGCTTGTGCTCTCCCCGCGCGCGGTGGCGCGGCTCGAGAGCTACAAGCCGGCCTGGCCGCTGCCGAAAATCTTCCGCATGACCAAGGGCGGCAAGCTCAACGAGGGCATCTTCGAGGGCGAGACCATCAACACGCCCTCGATGCTGTGCGTCGAGGACTGGCTCGACACGCTCGGCTGGGCGAAATCGGTCGGCGGCCTCGATGCACTGGTCGCGCGCGCCGACGCCAACACCAAGGCGCTCGCCGACTGGGTCAAGCGCACGCCGTGGGTCGAATTCCTCGCCCATGATCCGGCGATCCGCTCCAACACCTCGGTCTGCCTCAAGATCGTCGATCCCGCCGTGACCAGGCTTTCGGCCGACGCGCAGGGCGCTTTCGCCAAGAACCTGGCCGCGCTGATCGAGAAGGAAGGCGCCGGCTACGACCTTGCCTATTACCGCGACGCGCCGCCCGGTCTGCGCATCTGGTGCGGCGCGACCGTCGAGGCGAGCGACGTCGCGGCGTTGACCCAGTGGCTCGACTGGGCGTTCGGCAAGACCAAGGACGCGCTGCCCAAGGCGGCGTGAGCAGCGTCCCTCCCAAAATACGGACGTCATACCCCGCGAAAGCGGGGCATCCAGTAGCCACCGAAGTCGCATTCGAATTGCAGCGCCTGCGTTTACTCAATCGTCCGCTTTCGCGGACGATGACGGAGAACAGAGACGATAGATCGGAAACACCATGACCACCCCGCGCGTTCTCATCTCCGATGCCCTGTCGCCCGCCGCCGTGCAGATCTTCAAGGATCGCGGCGTCGAGGTCGATTTCCAGCCCAATCTCGGCAAGGACAAGGAGAAGCTTGCCGAGATCGTCGGCAACTATGATGGCCTCGCGATCCGCTCGGCCACCAAGGTGACGCCGAAGATCCTGGAGAAAGCGAAGTCGTTGCGGGTGATCGGCCGCGCCGGCATCGGCGTCGACAATGTCGACATCCCGGCCGCGACCGCCCGGGGCATCATCGTGATGAACACGCCGTTCGGCAACTCGATCACCACCGCCGAGCACGCCATCACGCTGATGCTCGCGCTCGCGCGCCAGATCCCGCAGGCGGACGCATCGACCCAGGCCGGCAAGTGGGAGAAGAACCGCTTCATGGGGGTTGAGATCACCGGCAAGACGCTGGGCGTGATCGGCTGCGGCAATATCGGCTCGATCGTCGCCAACCGCGGCATCGGGCTGAGGATGAAAGTCATCGCCTACGATCCGTTCCTCTCGCCCGAGCGCGCGCTCGAATTGGGCGTCGAGAAGGTCGAGCTCGATGAGCTGCTCAAGCGCGCCGATTTCATCACGCTGCACACGCCGTTGACGGAAAAGACCAAGAACATCATCGATGCGAAGGCGCTCGCGAAGACCCGCAAGGGCGTGCGCGTCGTCAACTGCGCGCGCGGCGGCCTGGTCGACGAGGCGGCGCTGCGCGCTGCGCTCGATTCCGGCCACGTGGCGGGTGCCGCCTTTGACGTGTTCACCGTCGAGCCGGCGACCGACAATCCGCTGTTCGGCCATCCCAACGTGGTGTGCACGCCGCATCTGGGCGCCGCCACCATGGAGG
>DATBZM010000371.1:0-8993 GCA_036513175.1 Xanthobacteraceae bacterium
CTCGTGCCGCGCCCCGCGATCCTCGTCGCCGACGAGCCGACCGGCAATCTCGACGAGGCGACCGGGCGCGAGATCGTCGACCTGATGTTCGCCCGTCATGGCGAGCGCCACACCACCTTCGTGCTCGTCACCCACGACGCCAATCTCGCGGCACGCTGCGACCGCGTGGTGCGGATGCGCTCCGGCCGCGTCGAGCCGGTGGCCGCCAAGGCGACAAGCGAGGTGACGCTGTGACGTCGATTGCGGCCGGCACCCCGGCGGTCCCTGGGCGCGCGCTCGCGCTGCGGCTCGCCTTGCGCGAATTGCGCGGCGGCGTGCGCGGGTTCGGCGTGTTCATCGCCTGCATCGCGCTCGGCGTCACCGCCATCGCCGGCGTCGGCTCGTTCGCGCAAAGCCTGGTGGACGGGCTCGCGCGCGAAGGCCGCGCGATCCTCGGCGGCGATCTTGCCTTCACGCTGATCCAGCGCGAAGCGACGGCGCCCGAGCGTGCGTTTCTCGCCGCGCAAGGCGAGGTCTCGGTCGCCGCCACGCTGCGCGCCATGGCGCGCACCGCCGACGGCCGCGCGACCCTCGTCGAGGTCAAGGCGGTCGATGACGCCTACCCGCTCTACGGCACGGTCGCGACCGATCCGGCGGCGCCGCTCGCCGATCTCCTGGCGCGGCGCGGCGACGCCTTCGGCGCGATCGTCGACCCGGCCCTGCTCGCCCGCCTCGATCTCAAGCCCGGCGCCCGCATCACCCTCGGCCAGGCGACGCTCGAGCTGCGCGCGGCGCTAGTCGCCGAGCCCGACAAGCTCGCGGGCGGCATCGGCTTCGGCCCGCGCCTCATGCTGAGCGAGCAGGCGCTGCGCGCGACCGGGCTCTTGCAGCCCGGCAGCCTGGTGCGCTGGCACTATCGCGTTCGCCTCGCCCCTGGCGCCGGCGAGGACGCGGTGAAGCGCGTCACTGACGCGGCCGCGGCGCAGTTGCCGGACGCCGGCTGGGACATCCGCACCCGCACCAACGCGACCCCGCAGATCGCCCGCAATGTCGAGCGCTTCACCCAGTACTTGACCCTCGTCGGGCTGACCGCGCTGCTCGTCGGCGGCGTCGGCGTCGCCAATTCGGCGCGGCACTATCTCGAGCGCAAGCGCGACGTGATCGCGACCATGAAGGCGCTCGGCGCGACCGGCACGCGCGTCTTCGTCATCTATTTCACCCAGGTGATGCTGCTTGCCGCGATCGGCGTTGCGATCGGGCTTGTGCTCGGCGCGCTCCTGCCCTTCGCGGTCGCGGCCGCGCTGCGGACCCTGTTGCCGTTGCCGCTCGCGCCCGCGGTGCATCCGGGCGAGCTTGCCTCGGCGCTCGCCTACGGCCTGCTCACCGCGGCGGCATTCTCGCTCTGGCCGCTCGGCCGCGCCCATGACGTGCCGGTCTCGGCGCTGTTTCGCGACGAGATCGCGCCGCTACGCCGCTTCCCGCGCCTGCGCTACGCGCTCGCCGCGGCGCTCGCCGCGCTGACGCTGACGATGCTCGCCGTCATGGCGGCCTATGACTACCGGATGGCGGTGATCTTCGTCGTGGCGGCGCTGGCGGTCTTCGCGCTGCTGCGTCTCGTCGCCGCCGCGCTGATGGGCCTCGCCCGCCGCGCGCCGCGGCCGCGCTCGACCATGTGGCGGCTCGCCATCGCCAATATCCATCGTCCCGGCGCGCTAACGCCGACCGTGGTGCTGTCGCTCGGCCTCGGCCTGGCGCTGCTCGTCACGGTGCTGGAGATCGACGCCAATCTGCGCCTCGAGTTCATGCAGGCGCTGCCCGAAAAGGCGCCCTCGTTCTACTTCCTCGACATCCAGGGCGCGGATGCGGACCGCTTCGACGCCTTCGTGCATGCGCAGGCGCCGCGCGCGGGCCTCGATCGCGTGCCCATGTTGCGCGGACGCATCGTCGCGGCGCGCGGCGTCAAGGCGGAGGATCTGAAAGCCCACCCCGACGCCCAATGGGTGCTGCACAGCGACCGCGGCATCACCTTCACGGGCGACGTCCCGCAGGGCTCGCGCGTGGTCGAGGGCCAGTGGTGGGGCCGCGACTATGTGGGCCCGCCGCTCATCTCCTTCGAGAAGAAGATCGCCGAGGGGCTCGGACTGAAAATCGGCGACGACGTGACCGTCAACGTGCTCGGGCGCAACGTCACGGCAAGAATCGCCAATCTACGCACGGTCGACTGGGAGTCGCTCGGCATCAACTTCGTGCTGGTGTTTTCCCCGGGCGCCTTCGCGGGCGCGCCCGTGACCGACATCGCCACCGTCACCTACCCGGGCGGCGGCACGCCGGGCGAGGAGGCGGCGCTGCTCAAGGCGGTCGGCGACGCGTTTCCGTCGGTAACGGCGGTTCCCGTCAAGGACGCGCTCGATGCGGTCGGGCAGATGGTGATGAACCTCGTCCTGGCGATCCGCGTCGCGAGTGGCGTGACCCTTGTCGCCGCCGTGCTGGTGCTCGGCGGCGCGCTCGCGGCCGGGCATCGCCATCGCGTCTATGATGCGGTCATTCTCAAGACGCTGGGCGCGACCCGGCGCCAGCTCATCACCGCTTATGCGCTCGAGTACCTGCTCATCGGGTTCGCCACCGTGCTGTTCGGCGTTGCGGCCGGCTCGATCGCCGCCTGGCGCGTGGTCGCCGACATCATGACGCTGCCTTTCGCCTGGGAGGGCGGGCCGGCGGTCGCGGCCGCGCTCGTCGCGCTGGCGATCACCTTGCTGTTCGGTTTGATCGGCACCTTTGCGGCGCTTGGTCGCAAGCCCGCCGCGGTGTTGCGGAATCTGTAGCCGAATCAATCGACCTGGCTCGTCGGCTCGCGACTTTTTGCCGCCATTCCAACGGCTTATGCGGGGCGCGCGGCCTTGTCGGCGCCGCGATTCCCGCCATGATGCGAGCCAGCGCAAGGTGGCTCTGCCGCCCCCTCTCACCCGCCCATCGGCGTTCGACATGTCGGACATTGATCGCAACGTCACCGGCTTTCCTGCCGCGATGACGCCGTCCGAGACGGCCGTGATTGATGCCGGCCTGCGCGCCTATATGTTGCGCGTCTACAACTACATGAGCCTGGGGCTCGCGCTTACCGGGCTTTCGGCAATCGGCGTCTACCTTCTGTCGGTGCGCGACAATGTCGCGGATGCATCCTACCTGGTGCGCGCCGGACGGGTGATCCCGATTCCGGCCGGCGTCGCCGTCCAGAGCCGCGACATCCTGCTCACCAATTTCGGTTACGCCGTGTTCGTGAGCCCGCTCAAGTGGGCGATCATCCTTGCCCCGCTCGCGCTCGTGTTCGCGCTGAGCTTCACGGCGGGGCGCCTGCGCCCGGCGACCGCGCAACTGCTGTTCTGGCTCTACGCCGCGCTCGTCGGGCTCTCGTTGGCGTCGATCTTCCTGCTCTATACCCACACCTCGATCGCGCGGGTGTTCTTCATCGCGGCCGCAGCATTCGGCGCGCTGTCGCTGTGGGGCTATACGACGCGGCGCGACCTGAGCGGGCTCGGCGCCTTCGCCGCCATGGGGCTGATCGGCATCGTCATCGCCGCCATGGTCAATCTGCTTTTCGCGAGCTCACCGCTGCAATGGGCGGTGTCGCTGATCGGGGTTGCGGTGTTTTCCGGGCTGACCGCCTGGGACACCCAGCGGCTCAAGAGCGAATATCTCTACGGCGCCATGGATCGCGAGTTGGATCGCGAAGCCGCGGAACGATCCGCGATCCTCGGCGCGCTCTCCCTCTATCTCGACTTTATTAACCTGTTCACGATGCTGCTGCAGCTGTTGGGGCAGCGGGAGGAGTGAACCGCGCCGGCCGCCGGAGGGCCCGGAGGCGGCCGGACCTTAAGCTTTGGTAATCTTTGCCCATGGCCGGAGCCGGGCGGAGGGCTGCCGAGGCTGTCAAGTAAGCCAAGAAAGCGTCGCAGGTGTCTTCCACTTGCCCCCGACAATCATTAGATTTGGCCTGCAGTTGGCATTCGGGCCGGACAGCCTGATGCCTTGAGCGCCCATCCCATCGACCGGGCGACAGAAAGGAAGCTTCGATGTCGGACTTCGACCGTAATTACGCGGCCCAGCGCGGTTTCGGCGGCGCCGACCGTGCCGTCGCGATCGATGCGGGCCTGCGCGCCCACATGATTCGCGTCTACAACTACATGGCGTTCGGTGTCGCGCTGACCGGCGTGATTGCGTTCTTCACCGCCCAGTACGCCATGGCCAATCCCGACGTCGCGCACGCGCTCTACGCGAGCCCGCTCCGCTACGTCATCCTGCTCGCGCCGCTCGCGCTGGTGATGTTCCTGAGCTTCCGCATCGGCTATCTGCAGGCCTCGACCGCGCGCCTCCTGTTCTTCGTCTATGCGGGCATGCTCGGCGTGATGCTGTCGTCGATCTTCCTCGTCTTCACCGGGGCATCGATCACGCGCGTCTTCTTCATCTCGGCGGCCTCGTTCGGAGCGCTCTCGCTGTGGGGCTACACGACCCAGCGCAGCCTCGACGCCATGGGCTCGTTCCTGATCATGGGCCTGTTCGGCCTCATGATCGCGATGCTGGTGAACTTCTTCCTGCAATCGAGCGGCCTCGATTGGGCGATCTCGGTCATCGGCGTCCTGGTCTTCGCCGGGCTGACCGCCTGGGACACCCAGAAGATCAAGGACATGTACAGCCCGATGGATGACGGGTCGATCGCGGGCCGCAAGGTCGTGATGGGCGCGCTCACGCTCTATCTCGACTTCATCAACATGTTCCTGTTCATGCTCCGCCTGTTCGGCGACCGCCGCTGACGCGTATATCCCGGCGAAGCGGATGCCGGTTCGCCGATCAGGATATGCGCAAAACCTAGGCGCGCGGGAACTGCAAGCTGCGAGCGCCCCGGCCCGTCCGGGGCGCTTTTTTTGTGGCCACGATCGCACGCTGACGCTATCGCGTGATCCATGAGGCTCGCGATCCGCGCCGCGACGGCGGCCGATATCCCGGCTATCACGGCGATCTACGACCATGCGGTGCGCCACGGCACTGCCTCCTTCGAGCTCGAGCCGCCCGATGCGGCCGACATGGCGCGCCGGCAGAAAGCATTGCTCGACGGCGGCTACCCATATCTGGTGGCCGAAGCCCCGGGAGAGATCGCCGGTTATGCCTATGCGGGCGCCTATCGGCCGCGCCCGGCCTATCGCTGGAGCGTCGAGGATTCGGTCTATGTTGCGCCGTCGATGCACCGGCGCGGCATCGGCACCGCACTGCTTGGCCACCTGATTGCCGCGGCGGAGCAACGCGGTTTCCGCCAGATGATCGCCGTGATCGGGGATTCGGCGCAGACGCCGTCAATTGCTCTGCACCGAGCTTTGGGTTTCCGGCAAATCGGGGCCGTCGAGAGCGTCGGCTTCAAGCTCGGCCGCTGGCTCGACACCGTCCTGATGCAGCGCGCGCTTGGGCCCGGGGCGACGGTGCCGCCGGGTTGAGACAAGCGAATAGGGAGTAGCGAATAGGGGAAGACCGCGCGAGCTATTCGCCATTCACTATTCGCCCCCTCTTCAGTTCACCACCAGCTTGATCTGCTTTTCCGGCTTGTCGAGCACGCGCAGCACGCGATCGAGCTCATGGCCGCGCCGCATGATCAGGCCGGTTGCCGTGATCACGCTGTAGGCGCCCTGGCGGCGCGCCAGCTTGGGATTTTTTTCGATGCGGTAGATCGGCACTTCGGCGGCGTGGCGAAACACCGAGAACACGGCACGGTCGCGCAGGAAGTCGATCGCATAGTCGCGCCATTCGCCCGCTGCCACCATCCGGCCGTAGAGCCCGAGAATGCGGTCGAGCTCGCGCCGATCGAAGGTGACGCAGGCGGCGTGCGGGGCGGCAGCCAAGCCGTCGCCCCGGAGATTCTGGCTGGGATCGGTTTCGCCGGGCCCGAAGCTCATGCGGCGCCTCCTTGTGTCGGGGCGCATGTTCCGGGGAGCGGTGGATTACCGGTTCGCCCGTGAAAACATGCGCAATCAAAACGTCATGATCGCGCCGAACGCCTGCGGCGGCAAGGGGTTCGCCAAGTCAGCGTTCGGTCAGCGTTGCCGCAGTCGCGCGGCCGTTTGAAACGATGACCGCCGTGGCAATCACGCGTTCGTTAAGCAATTCATAATGCTGCCCGAATTCAGCCCCGCCGGGGTCAACCTGACCTGGGATAACGACGTCATAGGGTTCGGCTCGGTACGGGCTCCGGATTCCTCAGCCCCCCAGCCCCCCGGAGCTTGTGCCGGCCGACTCTTCGTTTTTTGTTCTGTGTAAGGTTCAATCCCCCTACGCTTCGGGCCGGCGCAAGCCGGCCCTTTTTTTGTTCCGTTCACGAATTGCCGGAGACAAAAGCGGGAAGACTTGGCGCGGGAAGACTTGGCGCGGGAAGATCATTGCGCAGCAAGGACTTGGCGCAGCAAGATTTGGCGCAGGAGAACTTGGCGCGCGGCCGTGCCGTCAGGGCTTGGCGGGCTTGGCGGCCGCGTCATTCGGGTCGAGCGAGGTCATCGCCGCGCCCAGCATCGCGCCCGGCGCTGCGGCCACGCCGCTCTGCAGCACCACCGCAACGGCGTCGACGCCATCAGACTTGAAATTGGCGACCGGAATGCTCCAGGTCGCGGCCTGCCCGTTCCAGTCGCCGAGCTTGACCCAGCGCCGCACCACGTTGTGATACGTGAACGTCTGTCCGCTGTTCTCGCCGCGGCCGATCGCAACCTCCACCGATCTGGCGAGCGAGCAGAGCCACACCTCGGCCTGCGCGCCTTCGTCCCTCGCGGCCGGAGCCGCAACCGTGAGCCGGCCGTCCGCGATCGACAGCGTCAGCGGCAACGACAGCGTGCCGGCATTGCTCCGGCTTTGCGTGATCGCATGCTCGATCGCCGTGCGATCGCTGCCGAGCGCCTGCACCGCGCCGTTGATCACCGCCTGGGGCGTATAGACGTCGTGATCGCCGCGCACGCGCGAATAGGCCTTCTGCCGGCTGGCGTGGCCGGCCAGCGCCAGCGTGTCCTTCCAGCCGAGATAATCCCAATAGTCGATCGGCAGGCTGAGCGGGATCACGGTCGGATCCTGGGCCATCTCGGCAATCAACCGATCGGCGGGCGGACAGGACGAGCAGCCCTGGCTGGTGAAGAGCTCGATCACGGCGCGCGGCCCTGCCGCCAAGGCGGAATGACCCGCGGTCAGCACGGTCGCGACGGCGGCCAAAGCCAGGTAGCGGCGACCCCTCATGCCGTTCTCCCTTGCAACGCCCACGCCCCCGTGTCGCAGCCTCTCATAAGCGCCGGCAAGATCACTCGCCACTCACTTCGAGGTGAGGTTAACCCAAGCGCATGTTCCGGCGAAGTGGACGCCGGTTCGCCGACAAGAACATGCGCCAGATAAAGAGCATGATCCCGAAAAGTGGAGACCGGTCTTCGGGCAAGATCATGCTCATGCTTTATGGCGCCCGCGCAAACGAAAAGACCGCCGGGAGGGCGCCCGGTGGTCTCTATCGTCAGTGTCGTGCGTTCTCCGGAACCCGCAATCGCTACGCAGCGAGATGGCGCAGCACGTATTGCAGGATGCCGCCGTTCTTGAAGTATTCCAGCTCGTCGAGCGTATCGATGCGCGAGATCAGCGGAACGCGGGTCAGCCTTCCGTCCGCCGCGACGATCTCGGCGATCAGCCGCTGGCGCGGTTTCATCTCGCCGTGCAGGCCGCGGATCGTCACCTGCTCCGAGCCCTTGAGCCCGAGCGTCTGCCACGAGGTGCCTTCCTCGAAGACGAGCGGCACGATGCCCATGCCGATCAGGTTCGAGCGGTGGATGCGCTCGAACGACTGGCAGATCACGGCGCGGATGCCGAGCAGCGCCGTGCCCTTGGCGGCCCAGTCGCGCGAGGAGCCGGTGCCGTATTCTTTGCCCGCGAACACGACCAGCGGGATGCCGTCCTTCTTGTAGCGCATCGCGGCGTCGTAGATCGTCATCCGCTCGCGCGACGGGTAGTGGACGGTCATGCCGCCTTCCACGCCCGGCACCATCTGGTTCTTGATGCGGATGTTGGCGAAGGTGCCGCGCATCATTACTTGGTGATTGCCGCGCCGCGTGCCGTATTGGTTGAAGTCCTTCGGCCGGACCTGGTGATCGCGCAGATATTCGCCGGCCGGGCTCGCCTCCTTGATCGATCCGGCCGGCGAGATGTGGTCGGTCGTGATCGAATCGAGGAAGAGGCCGAGAACGCGGGCGTCGACGATGTCCTCGATCGGCTGGCTGCGCTTCTGCATGCCTTCGAAATAGGGCGGATTCTGCACGTAGGTGGAGCGGTCGTCCCACTTGTAGGTCAGCCCGCCCTTGACCGCGATCTTGCGCCAGTTGGCGTCGCCCTTGAACACGTCGCCGTATTTGCGGGTGAACATCTGCCGGCTGATGCTCTTGTTGATCACCGTCGCGATCTCGCGGCTGGTCGGCCAGATGTCGCGCAGGTAGACCTTCTTGCCCTTCTGGTCGACGCCGAGCGGCGCCTTGGCGATGTCGATCTGCATCGAGCCGGCGATCGCGTAGGCGACGACGAGCGGCGGCGAGGCGAGATAGTTCGCCCGCACGTCGGCGTTGACGCGGCCCTCGAAGTTGCGGTTGCCGGAGAGCACGGCTGCGGCGACGAGGTCGTTCTTGTTGATCGCTTCGGAGATCTCCTCCGGCAGCGGCCCGGAATTGCCGATGCAGGTGGTGCAGCCGAAGCCGACCAGGTTGAAGCCGAGCGCATCGAGCGACTTCTGCAGCCCCGACTTCTCGTAATATTCGGCGACCACCTGCGAGCCGGGCGCAAGCGAGGTCTTCACCCACGGCTTGACCTTGAGGCCCTTCTCCACCGCCTTCTTGGCGACGAGGCCGGCTGCCACCATCACGCTCGGGTTCGAGGTGTTGGTGCAGGACGTGATCGCCGCGATCACGACATCGCCGTGACCGAGCGTATGCTGGCGCCCTTCGACAGGAACGCGTTTGTCCATCTCG
>DATBZM010000372.1:0-8219 GCA_036513175.1 Xanthobacteraceae bacterium
TGGTCGATCAGCTGAATGCCTTCGCAGGCGAGGTCACGCGTGTGGCGCGTGAAGTGGGCACCGAAGGACGCTTGGGCGGGCAGGCGCAGGTACCGGGCGTCGCCGGCACCTGGAAGGACCTCACCGACACCGTCAACGTCATGGCCGCGAACCTCACCGAGCAGGTGCGCGGCATCGTCAAGGTGGTGACCGCGGTCGCCAACGGCGACCTCGACCAGAAACTGACCGTGCAGTCGAAGGGCGAGGTCGCGGCGCTCGCCGAGACCATCAACGCCATGACCGGCACGCTCGCGACCTTCGCGGACCAGGTAACGACGGTCGCGCGCGAGGTCGGCGTCGAAGGCCGTCTCGGCGGCCAGGCCAACGTGCCGGGCGCCGCCGGCACCTGGAAGGATCTCACCGGCAACGTCAACCTGCTGGCGCAGAACCTGACCACGCAGGTGCGCAACATCGCCGAGGTCGCGACCGCCGTCACCAAGGGCGACTTGACCCGGTCGATCCAGGTCGATGCGCGCGGCGAAGTGGCCGAGCTCAAAGACAACATCAACACGATGATCGACAACCTGCGGCTCACCACCGACCGCAACACCGAGCAGGACTGGCTCAAGACCAACCTCGCCCGCTTCACCAACATGCTGCAGGGCCAGCGCGACCTCACCACCGTCGGCCGGCTGCTGCTGTCCGAGCTCACCCCGCTGGTCAATGCCCAGCTCGGCGTCATCTACCAGGTGGAGAGCGACACACCGGCGATGCGGCTCCTCTCCGCCTATGCGGACGACGGCCTCAACGGCCACCCCGAGCGCATCCGCATCGGCCGGGGCCTGATCGGCCAGTGCGCCGCCGACAAGCGGCGCGTGCTGCTCACCGAGATGCCGGCGGACGCGGTGCCGATCGGCTCAGCGCTGTTCAAGGCGTCGCCGAAGAACGTCATCGCGCTTCCCGTGCTGTTTGAGAACCAGGTGAAGGCAGTGATCGAGCTCGCCTCGGTGACCGCGTTCACGGCGCTGCAAATCGGCTTCCTGGAGCAGCTCACCACCTCGATCGGCATCGTGCTCAACTCGATCGAAGCGACGATGCAGACGGAAGGGCTGCTCAAGGAATCCCAGCAGCTCGCCGGCCAGTTGCAGACGCAGCAGCGCGAGCTGCAGACCACCAACGAGCAGCTCGAGCAGAAGGCGCAGCAGCTCGCCGAGAAGAACCAGGAAATCGAGCAGGCGCGCCGCGCGCTCGAGGAAAAGGCCTCCGAGCTTGCGCTCACCTCGAAGTACAAGTCCGAGTTCCTCGCCAACATGTCGCACGAGCTGCGCACGCCGCTCAACTCGATCCTCATCCTCGGCCAGCAGCTCGCCGAGAACCCCGACCGCAACCTCTCGACCAAGCAGGTCGACTTCGCCCGCACCATCCATGGCGCCGGCACCGACCTGCTCAACCTGATCAGCGACATTCTCGACCTGTCGAAGATCGAGTCCGGCACCGTCACGGTCGACGCCGAGGAAGTCTTCCTCACCAACCTGGTGGACGCGATCGGCCGGCCGTTCCGGCACGAAGCCGAAACGCGGCGCGAGCTGTCCTTCGACGTCGCGATCGATCCGCATCTCGGCCGCAGCATCGTGACCGACTCCAAGCGGCTGCAACAAGTCCTCAAGAACCTGCTGTCGAACGCCTTCAAGTTCACCGAGCGCGGCGGCGTGCGGCTGACCGTCAGCGCCGCGGTCGGCGGGTGGACGCCGGATCATCCGGTGCTGCGCCAGTCGCCCGGCGTAGTCGCCTTCGAGGTCGCCGATTCCGGCATCGGCATCCCGCTGGAGAAGCAGAAGATCATCTTCGAGGCGTTCCAGCAGGCGGATGCCTCGACCAGCCGCAAATACGGCGGCACCGGCCTCGGCCTCGCCATCAGCCGCGAGCTGTCCAACCTGCTCGGCGGCGAGATCCAGCTGCGCAGCGTGCCCGGCCGCGGCAGCACGTTCACGCTCTACCTGCCGACCAAATATGTCGGCCCGACCGCCGCCGGCCACGCCCCGACCCAGGAGGCGGCGGGACAGCGCAGCGCCCAGATGCCGGCGATGCTGCCGCCGATCGCCGCCCCCGAACGCGTGGTCGAGCAGGTTCCCGACGACCGGCTGGAGATCGAGCCCGGCGACACCATCTTGCTGATCGTCGAGGACGATCCGCATTATGCCCGCGTGATCATGGATCTGGCGCGCGACAAGGGCTTCAAGGTGCTGGTGGCGATGCGCGGCGCCGAGGCGCTCGACCTCGCCAAGCAGTTCCAGCCGACCGCGGTGTCGCTCGACGTCTTCCTGCCCGACATGCTCGGCTGGACGGTGCTGAGCCAGCTCAAGCAGAACCCGCTCACCCGCCACATCCCGGTGCAGATCATCACGCTCGACGAGGACCGCCAGCACGCGCTCGCGCGCGGCGCCTTCTCGTTCGTCACCAAGCCGACCACGGCCGAGGGCGTCGAGGCCGCGTTGACCCGCATCAAGGAATACGCGCAGCCGCGCCGCAAGCGGCTCCTGGTGGTCGAGGACAACGAGGCCGAGCAGATGAGCATCCGCGAGCTGCTCGGCCACGACGACATCGACATCGAGACGGTCGCGACCGGCGCCGACGCGCTCGCCAAGCTGCGCGCCGAGCCGTGCGATTGCGTGGTGCTCGACCTGCGGCTGCCCGACATGACCGGCTTCGACGTGCTCGAGCAGATCCGCAACGACACCTCGCTCGCCGACGTGCCCGTGGTGGTGTTCACCGGGCGCGAGCTTTCCGCCGAGGAAGACGCGCAATTGCACACCATGGCGCGCAGCATCGTCGTGAAGGGCGTCGAATCGCCCGAGCGCCTGCTCGACGAGACCGCCCTCTTCCTGCACCGCATCGTCACCGACCTGCCGCCCGAGAAGCAGCGCATGCTCGAGCGCCTCACCAGCTCGGACGAGGATCTGGTCGACAAGGTCGCGCTCCTGGTCGACGACGACGCGCGCAACATCTTCGCGCTGTCCAGCGTGCTGGAGCGGCGCGGCATGCGGGTGCGCACCGCCACCACCGGCCGCGAGGCGATCGAGCTGATCGAATCGACGCCCGACCTCGCGATCGTCCTCATGGACATCATGATGCCGGAGATGGACGGCTATCAGACGATCGGCGCCATTCGCGAGAAGCCGGCGCTGCGCCGCCTGCCGATCATCGCGCTCACCGCCAAGGCGATGAAGGGCGACCGCGAGAAATGCCTGGAAGCCGGCGCCTCGGACTATCTCGCCAAGCCCGTCAACACCGAACAGCTCCTGTCCGCGCTGCGGATGTGGCTGCACCGCTGAGCCGGAGAACCTCGATGGACCCGGGCGATCGCGTCAACATCCTGCTGGTCGACGACCAGCCGGCCAAGCTGATGAGCTACGAGGTCATCCTGCAGGACCTCGGCGAGAGCCTGCTCAAGGCGACGTCGGGCCGCGAGGCGCTGGAATTGCTGCTCAAGACCGAGATCGCCATCGTCCTGGTCGACGTGTGCATGCCGGACCTCGACGGCTTCCAGCTCGCCGCCATGATCCGCGACCACCCGCGCTTCCAGAAGACCGCGATCATCTTCATCTCGGCGGTGCTGCTGAGCGACATGGACCGTCTGCGCGGCTACGAGATGGGCGCGGTCGACTACGTGCCGGTCCCGGTCATCCCGGAGGTGCTGCGCGCCAAGGTCAAGATCTTCGCCGAGCTTTATCGCAAGACGCGCCAGCTCGAGCGGCTCAACGCCGAGCTGGAAGATCGGGTCGGCCAGCGCACCGCCGAGCTCGCCGCCTCGACGGCGCGGCTGACCGAGAGCGAGCAGCGGCGCAGCCTCGCGCTGCTCGCCGGGCAGATGGGCTCGTGGGACTGGGACCGCGTCAACGGCGACTGCCTGTGGGACGAGGGCCAATACCGGATTTTCGGCGTCGACCCCGCGACCTTCGTGGTGAACGTCGAGAACGTGCAGGAGCTCATTCCCGACGATTGGCCGCGGCTCAAGGCGGCGATGGACCTGATCCTCACCGAGTGCAAGCCGCAGCAGGCCGAATTCCGCGTCCGCCGGCCCGACGGCGCCATCCGCTGGTGCGTCGGCACGGCGGCGCCGAGCATGGACGCCTCCGGCCGCATCGTCCGGCTGAGCGGCGTCACGGTCGACATCACGGAACGCAAGGAATCGGAAGAGCGCCAGGCGCTGCTCGCGCGCGAGGTCGACCATCGCGCCAAGAACGCGCTCGCCATCGTGCAGTCGATCGTGCGCCTCACCCGCTCCGACAGCATCGCGACCTACATGGCGGCGGTCGAAGGCCGCATCACGGCGCTGTCGCGCGCGCACACGGTGCTCTCGCATTCGCGCTGGCAGGGCGCCGACCTCACGGGGCTCGTCGAGGAGGAGCTCGCCCCCTATCGCAGCGACCACCGCGAGCGCATCACGATGACAGGGCCGACCGTCTCGCTGCAGCCGTCCTCGGCGCAGACGCTCACCCTCGCGCTGCATGAGCTCGCGACCAATGCGGTCAAGTACGGCGCCCTGTCGTCGGCGTCGGGACATCTCAAGGTGGCCTGGGAGCTCAAGCCGAGCACGCTGGTGCTGCGCTGGGAGGAGTCCGGCGGGCCGCGGGCACGCAAGCCGGCGAAGCTCGGCTTCGGCACCCGCATCATCGTCGCAAGCGTCGAGGGCCAGCTCGGCGGCCAGTCCAAGTTCCAGTGGGGCGACGGCGGGCTGCATTGCGTGATCACCCTTCCGCGCGGCGAGAAGATCGGCCAGCCGGCGCTCGCGATGGCGGAGAAGGGCGCGGAGGACAAGACGCAGACGGCGCCGATGGAGCGGCTGGTGGTGGACGGCAATCGCGTCCTCGTGGTCGAGGACGAGGCGCTGGTCGCCATGGTGGTCAGCGACGCCTTGACGGAGCTCGGCTACCAGGTGGTCGGCCCGTTCAGCCGGCCGCCCGACGCGCTCGCGGCGGTGATGAACGGCCCGCTCGCGGCGGCAGTGCTCGACATCAACCTCGCCGGCACGCTGGTCTACCCGGTCGCCGACGAGCTGATGACGCGCGGCGTGCCCTTCATCTTCGTCACCGGCTACGGCATCGAGAGCGTGGAAAAGCGCTTCGCCCATATCCCGGTGCTGCCGAAGCCGATCGAGCGCGAAACGCTGCAGCGCATCTTCGTCAACGGACGCAACGGCCCACCGGGATCGCACCCGCCGAACGACGCGCGAGCCGACAACGACACGGCAGACGCCGCCACGGCCTGACCGATGCAAGACGAAACATTGGCGCCAGCCGGATGCCTCCGGCTGGCGCCAATCCGTTCAGCGATTGCTCGGCGCTACAGCGTCACCGCATGTGCCGTCCCCCGTTGCCGCCGAAGTGGACTCCGCGCGACTGCGTGTGCGGCGTCTGGTTGACCGTTTCGCGGCGCGTCCAATGGGTCACATGGCGCGGCTCGCGGCGCGGCGGACGGACGCGCGGCGGGTGGCGCTGCGGCGGGGCCGGCGGCTGGCACGTGCCATTCTCCAGCGTCTGTCCGGGCGGACAAGTCGTGGGCGGCGGCACGCAGCGGCCGTCGCGCACAAACTTCGGATCGCAGCACGTGCCGCGCAGCTGGATCTGACCGCCTGGGCAGCCGCAGCGGCCGCTGCGGATCTCCTCCGGCGAGCAGCACCGACCATCGCGCATCTGCTCCGGCGTGCAGCACCGACCATTACGGATCTCCTCCGGCGTGCAGCATCGACCATTGCGCATCTGCTCAGGCGTGCAGCATCGACCATCGCGCATCTGCTCCGGCGTGCAGCAGCGGCCATTGCGGATCTCCTCCGGCGTGCAGCACCGGCCATTGCGCATCTGCTCCGGTGTGCAGCATCGACCATTGCGAATCTGCTCCGGCGTGCAGCACTGACCGTTCTGCCGGATCGTATCGGGCGGGCAGCCGCAGAGGCCATTGCGCACGAAGCGACGCTCACAGCACTCGCCGTTCGGCAAGCGGATCTCGTCGCGCTTGCAGAAGCCGACCGGCACGACGAGCGAAGGGGGCGGGAACGCCGGCACGAAGGCCTGGCTGCAGACGCGCCAGATCGCGATGTCGCCCATGTGGCCGCGCGCGGCCGGGTCGGCGAACTGGTCATCGTAGTCGACGAAATAAGTCTGCAGCGGCGGCACATTGGCGGGCCGCACGGCGCCGATCGCGTTGCCCTGCAGGCCGTTCACGATCGCCGGGCCGCCGGCCGCGAGCTGGGTGGCGAGCGCCTGGTCGCCGGTGACGCGCAGCTGCTCGCCGGTCGACCACAGGAAGCCGCCGCAAGCCGAACGGTCGATCGTGCCGCTCGGCGTGTAGCTGTAGCCGATGGCGACGCCGCCGTTGTCGTTGCGCAGATCGCGCGCAAAGCCGATCGCATATTCGTCCGGCACCGGCTGCCACGACGGGACTTGTGACGGGCCCGGCGCAGCCTGGGCTGCGTTCGCGGGCTGCGGCTGATCGCTCGGCGCCGCCTGATCGGCCGCCACCGGCGCGACCTGCTGATAGTGCAGGACGCGGCCCACGCCCTCCCGAGCGAGCGCATTGAAGTCGTAGGCGCCGGTCGGACCCGACCGCTCGGCGAGCAGCATGCCGCCCTGATCGTCGAACGCGATCTTGGAGATTTCGTTCGTGCCGTCCCACGGCTGCACCTGCAGCTCGACGCGGGCGTCGGCGCCGAATGCGCCAGTGGGCGCGATCGCGACCGACCACACCTGCTCGTCCGCCGTCGCATAGTAGAGTCGCCCGGCATGCGCCGAAAGGCCGAAGATGCGCCGGTCCCTCGCCGCATAGCCCCAGGTCGCCGGGTCGTCGGTCTTGAACGTCGGCTTCGTGATGTCGAGACGGCCGGCCGCATCATACGGGACCGGCGGCAAGCCGGCAGCGGTGCGGCCATCGACGCCATGATCGAAGCGGCCGTGGTCGTTGCCGTTGAGATCGAAGGCGTGGATCATGCCGGTGCCGCGGTCGGCGACGAAGAGCATGTGCGAGGTGGGATCGAACGTCATCCCGCCGAGCGCCGCGCCCGAATTGACGACACCGTCGAGCATCACGTTGGCAAAGAGCTTGACCTCGCCGGTCGCGCCGTCGATGCGCCAGATCGAGCCGGGCCCGCCGCCCGCAGGTCCGAACAGGCCGGGCATCAATTGAGCATTGGCGCGGCCCTGCCTGGCGCGCACCGGGCCGCCGCCCGGTCCCGGCGCGATGATCGGCAACCCGTAGGCGGATGTCGCCGCCACGTAGACGTTCGGCGGCGTCGCGTCATCGAGCGTGACGGCAAAAACCTGGCCGATCTGCGCCGCGGTCGCGGTGAACGGCTTCGGCGCTTTGATGAGCTGCGCCTGCGGCGGCGCGCCCGGCGACTGCAGATCGACGATGCGGGCGGACGGGCCGGCCAGATCGATTTCCATCAGATCCGCCGGATCGGTGCCGGCCGGCGGCGCCGCCGGCGTCTTTACGCCGGAAAAACCCGTCACCACGGCATTGCCGGACGCGAGGATGCCATTCGCGGTCTGCGCCGACGCGGCGTCGAGCGCCGCGACGCTGGCGCCGAGCAGAATCGCAAACCCGAAGGCAACGATCGCTGCCCGTGCGCCGGAGCGACAGGCAGTCAAACTCGCGGTCGCCGGTTCATCGGCGACGCACGAAGGTATCCGCGGCATTGCAACCTCCTGACGAATGAGCAGATCAATATCCGGTCGTTAGTCGGCGCCTGCCGCCGAAATGTTCACAGACGGTTGATCGCGAACGTCCGCCGGGTCAGCAATTTTCTGCCGCTGCCCGTGACAAAACCGTTATTTCGTTGCGGACACAATGGTTTGTCGTAAGGAACACCGCCGCGAGCAAAACGTTTTATTTAATGTCAGTTAGCTTTCCCATGAACGAATCGTTGCGGGTGATGAATGAGCAATGAACGCCCGTTTCGTTCGCCTTCCCGGCCCGCTGCCGACGCGGTGCAGCGACACCATGCGCTGCTGACCGACGGGGCGTTCACCCGCGCGTTGCTCGCCAACAGCGGCGAGGCCATCGAGGTGCTCGACCTTGCCGGCCGCATCGAGTTCATCAGCGACGGCGCGCTGCGCGCCCTGGCGATCGGCGACGCGGATGCACTCATCGGCACATCATGGGCGGCGTTGTGGCGCAACGACGCGCAGGCATCGGACGCCGTCGCCCGGGCCAAGGAGGGCGCTGCCGGCGCATTCGAGGGCGAA
>DATBZM010000373.1:0-19299 GCA_036513175.1 Xanthobacteraceae bacterium
ACTGATGCGGATCCTGCGCCGGGGCTGAAATGATGCTGGTGACCTTCACGTCGGCGCCGCCGATTTGCGCCGCGACGTCGCCGTAGACATTCTCCGCGGCAACGATCGTCAGCGGTGCGGCGCGCGCCGGCCACGCTGACGCGGTCGCGGTCAGAAGCAGGCAGGCCGTTGCAAGCAGCAATCGCATGGACAAATGTTATAACATCACATCGAGGCGTCACAAGTTGCCGACGTGGCACGGGGGCGCGCCGTGGGACGCGCCTTGGGTCTTGGCGCCTTACACCGGGGTGCGAAACCGCTTGTAGAGATCCTGCACGCCCGAAAGCGCGTCGTTGGTCATCGGCAGGTCGATCGGCTCGCCGCGCTCGGCCGAGAGGTCGGCCGCGAGGTAGCATTCCATCACGCGGCGGGCGCTTTCTGGCGATACCATCGGCGGCCGGTCGAGGATGACCGATTCGAGGAAGTGCAGCGTCTCCGGCCCCATCTGGCCGGCGAAGACGTGATCGACGTGTTCGCCCGGCATGGTCGACATGGGAAAGCGCGTGCCGTCCTGGACCGTATTGAGCCAGTTGTCGCGCTGGGTGTCGTCGAGGAACAGCGAGCCCTCGGTGCCGGTGATCTCGATCCAGGTCGCGCAGTAGTTCGGGTAGCTCGGCGGCAGGTTCCAGCCGCCGCCGATCGCGACCAGCACGCCGTTGTCCATCGTCACGGTCGACCACATGATGTCGTAGGAGCCGTTGACCTGTTGCATGTAGCCGTACGCGCCCGCCGAATAGACGCGCACGGGTTTTGCCGGCTCCAGCAGCCAGAACACGAAATCGAGGTCGTGGGTCGATTCCATCGCGGCGGGCGAGAGGCGCGAGCGGCCCGCGATCTTCTTGCCGAGGCTGCGCGACAGATGCCGGCTCACCATCACGGACACCGTCTTGCCGAGCGTGCCGTCGGTGATCTTCTTCTTGGCGTAGGCGATCTTGGTGTTGAAGCGCTGGGAATAGCCGATGGTGAACTTGACGCCGTTGCGCTTGGCGATCTGGATCAACTCGTCGGCCTCGAACAGCTCCATTGCGATCGGCTTCTCGAGCAGCACGTGCTTGCCGGCGCGCAGGCAGTCGCGCGCGATCGGATAGTGCGTGCTCTCGGGCGTCGTGCAGATGTAGACGACCTTGATGTCGTCGTTCTTGACGATGTCCTGGTAGTCGAGCGTCGCGGTCGCCGGATTGGTCAACGCCTTGATCTCGGCGAGACGATCGGGCCGGATCTCGGCGATGTGCAGCTTCCTGCACAGCGCCGACTTCGCCAGCGTCTCGGCGCGGATGCCGCCGCACCAGCCCGGCCCGATCACGGCGCATTCGAGTGCTTCCACGATGACGACTCCCGTGCTTTCCCGTCATGGCCGGGCTTTTCCCGGCCATCCACGTCTTGCTTCTTGCGCTGTCGTTGAGACGTGGGTGCCCGGGACAAGCCCGGGCATGACGCATGATGGCGTGGCAGCGGTATAGCGATCAACCGTACATAAGAAAAGGGCCGGACGCGCGCGTCCGGCCCCAGCGTTAAAGGCTGCAATGCCTCACGCGAACGAGGCCTTCACGTTCTCGGGCGAGAACGGCACGCGGCGGATGCGCACGCCGGTGGCGTCGAAGATCGCGTTGGCGATCGCTGCCGCGACCGGGCGGGTCGAGGGCTCGCCCGCGCCCGAGGGCGCGATTTCGGGATGGTTGAGCAGCACGATGTCGATCGCCTCCGGCGTCTCGGTGATGTCGAGGATCGGGTAGGTCACCCAGTCGACGCTGGTGACCGTCTTGCTGTCGAACTTGACCTCCTCCCACAGCGTGCGGCTCACGCCCTGCACGATGTTGGGTTCGATGCACTTTTCCAGGCCGTCCGGATTGATGATCTGGCCGCAGTCATGCGCGACGGTGAATTTTCGCGCCCAGATCTTGCCGCTCGACCGGTCCACCTCGATTTCCGCGATCACGGCGACGCGCGTGCCGTTTCGTTGCGCATACGCGATGCCGCGGCCGTTGACCTTGCTGCCGGTCTGGTCGCGCCGCGGCGATGGCCGCGTCTGCCAGTTGGCTTTCTGCGCCGCTGCCTTGATCAGCGCGATGTCGCGCGCGTCGTTGATGTGGCGCAGCCGGAACTCGATCGGATCGAGATTGAGCGCCGCCGCGACCTCGTCGATGAACGACTCGCTGGCGAAATGGATCTGCGGGCCGACCGGGTCGCGCAGGTGCGAGGAGCGCAGCGGCGAGGCGCGGTCGAGCAAGGGCGGGATCGTCTCCCAGGCGAGCCGCTTGTTGGCGAACTGGTACGACTCGGCCGGCACGCCGAAGCCGTCGCCCGATCGCAGCGTGATGCCGCGCGTCTGCCCGGCGAGCGTGTCGAACGGCTTGCTGCCGTTGGTGTCGACGTCGACCCGCGAGAAGCCCTTGCTCGCGAAATCGTAGGCGATCACCTGGCCCGAGGCGTCGATCGCGGCGCGGGCGCGGTGGATCGAGGCCGGGCCCTTCGGGTCCCAGCCGGTGCCCTGGTTGCGCATGTATTGCAGGCGCACCGGCGCGCCCACCGCCTTGGCGAGCACGGCCGCGTCCATGGCGGCGTCGTCGGCGTCGTTGCGGCCATAGGAGCCGGGCCCGGTCGTCCAGATCACGTGCACCTTGTCGGCTGGCACCTCGAGGATCGAGGCGAGGCCCTGCTGCACGAAGTGCGATTTCTGCGTGCCGCTCCAGCACGTCACCTTGCCGTCCTTGATCTCGACCAGTGCGCAGGCCGGCCCCATGCTGGCATGCGACTGGAACGGCCACTCGTACTCGGCCTCGATCACCTTGGCGGCGGTCTTGAACGCCGCATCGACGTCGCCGTTCTGCTTCTCGACGCCGCGCTTGCGCACGGTTGCGTTGCGGATGTGGTCGTAGAGCGCGGCCTGGCTCGGGAACGGCGGCGCCGCCTGCGACCACTCGACCTTGAGCTTGCTCATCGCCTGGATCGCGTCCCATTCGCGCGGCGCGACCACGCCGAGGAAGCCCTCCTGCCACACCACCCTGGCGCCCGGGATGTCCTTGATCGACGCTTCGTCCACCTTCACGGGCACCGCACCCGCCACCTCCGGCCGGATCATGCGCGCATGCAGCATGCCCGGCACCTTCACGTCGGTGACGAAGTTCTCACTCGCAAAGACCTTCGGCGCCACGTCCTCGCGCTTGATGCGCTGGCCGACGATCTTGTGGTCCTTTGGGTCCTTCGGCTTGGCCTTGCCCGGCGCGTAGAGCGGATTGCCGTATTTCTTGTTCCAGTCGAGCTGGACGTTGAAGTAGCGCCCGCCGATCAGCTCGGCGTAGCTCGCCTTCTTCGCCGCATCGTCCCTGGCATGCACCACGCCGTCCGTGACGATGAGCTGGTCGGCCGGAAGGTTCAGTTTCGTCGCCGCCATCTCGACCAGCACGCGGCGCGCTTCCGCGGCGGCGACGCGCATCTGCTTGCCGCCCTCCTGAATGCCGGTCGAGCCCGAGGCGCCGCCCTGGTTGACGCTGGTCGCGGTGTCGGCGAGGTCGACCTTCACGGTGTGGAACGGCACGTCGAGCTCCTCGGCGACGATCTGGCCGACCGCGACCGTAAGCCCGTGCCCCATGTCCATCTTGCCGAAATAGGCCATGACGTGGCCGTCGGCCTGCACCGCGATGAAGGAGGAAAGCTGGTCCGGCATCAGCGGCGGCTTGATGCCTTGCGCCAGCGCGGCCTGGTGATCGAGCAGCGCCTCGAGGCCGAGGCCGGCGCCGACCGATACGACGAGGGCGCCTCCGGCCTTGAGCACGGAACGGCGCGAGAAGGCGGCGGGCTTGTCGATCTTGGTCATGGGTGCCTCCCTCAACCGGCCATCATGGCGGCCGCGCGCTTGACCGCGCGCAGGATGCCCATGTGCGTACCGCAACGGCATTTGAGGCCTTCGAGCGCCTGCCTGATCTCGGCGTCAGTCGGCTTCTTCTTGTCGCGCAGGAACGCCGCCGCCGTCATGATCCAGCCGTTGATGCAGTAGCCGCATTGCGGCACCTGCTCCTCGACATAGGCGGTCTGCAGCGGGTGCGGCGTCTCGGGCGTGCCGAGGCCCGCGAGCGTCACGATCTTGCTCTCGCCGACCCCCGACAGCGGCGTGATGCAGGAGCGGATCGGCTGTCCGTCGAGATGCACCGTGCAGGCGCCGCACTGCGCGAGCCCGCAGCCGAAATGCGGGTTATTGAGGCCGATGTCATCACGTAGCGCATAGAGCAGCGGCATGTCCGGATCGGCATCGACGGTGTGGTCGTGGCCGTTGACGTTGAGCTTGAATGTCTGTGCCGCCATGTGCGCGTTCCTCCCGAGAACGGTTCGTGGTGCGGAGGTTATGCCAGTCGGAGCGCGATGGGAACGGGTGCCAAGCCGCGCGCAGGGCCGGCCCTCTCCCCCGCTTGCGGTGGAGAGTGGGAGATGGGGAAGCCACACGCGCATGAGCAAGGCGGCAGCGGGGGAGGGGGCGTGGGCGCCGCGTATTTGGCTAAGGATTCGCCACCGCCCGCACCGCCCGGAGCAACTCGCGCACCTCGCGTTCGCCGATGTCGCGGGTGATGAAAACGATGCGGCTTTTGCGGTCGACATCGGGCCAGGCGGCGAGCTCGACTGGCGGATGGGCGATGTGCTGGACGAACTGCACCACCACCGGTCCCTTGCAGCCCGCCACGTTGAGGAAGCCTTTCACGCGCAGCAAGTCGGCGCCGCGCAGCGCAATGAGCGTTTCCATGGCGCGCGCAAACGGCTCCCAGGCGATCGGCGCGTCCTCCGTGATGGTGAAGCTCTTGACCTGGTCGGTGTGCTCGACCTCGACGGCTTCGGCGAGGAACATCGCGCCGTCGCGCGCCGAGGCCGCCTCCGCGATCCACGCCGGTTCGAGCCGTCCGTAATCGGCCGCGATGATGCGGGCGCGCGGATTGAGCTCGCGCAGCCGCACCGTGGTCGTCTCGACTGCGTCTTCGTCGGCGATATCGGCCTTGGAGATGACGATGCGGTCCGCCAGCATGACCTGCCGGCGTGCCTCGGCGTATTTGCCGACGGTCTTGAGGCCGCCGCCGGCCGCGATCACGGTGATCACCGCCTCGATGAAGAATTCGCCGCCGAGCGCGCGATCGGTCGCGAAGGTGGTGAGGATGGGGCTCGGATCGGCGAGCCCGCTGGTCTCGATCACCACGCGTCCGAATGGCGGGATAACGCCGCGCTCGCGGTCGACCACCATGCGGTGCAGCGCGTTCTGCAGGTCGGAGCGGAAATTGCAGCACAGGCAGCCGTTGCCGAGCAGCACGGTCTTGTCGGTCGAGCCGCGCAGCAGCGCGTCGTCGATGCCCTCTTGCCCGAATTCGTTGACCAGGACCGCCGCGCCGTGCCCCTCCGGAGTCTCCAGGAAGTGCTTCACCAGCGTGGTCTTGCCGGCGCCGAGAAATCCGGTGACCACCGTCACCGGAATGCGCGCGCCGCGCTCGCGCTTCTGCCGCCGCCCGAAGCGGCCGGCCGACGGGGATCGGAAGAGCTCTTGCATTTCCGGCCTCATCCTGAGGAGCTTGTCGTCGCGCTTGCGACGACAAGCGTCTCGAAGGACGAGGGCGGCCGATGAGCGGCCGCTCGCGCCCTGGGCCCATCCTTCGAGACGCGCGGCCTGCGGCCGCGCTCCTCAGGATGAGGTAGTGCGAGAGGCGACTGCATCACCTGTCTCAAAAATCCATCTCCAGGATGTACAGCCCACCGGTGAAGCGGTCGACCGTGTAGACGATCTCGCGCTCGTCGACGAAAACGTCGTTGAGCTGGATGGCGCCGACCGGCGAGAGCGCCGGCGCCGGCGGGACGAAGGCGGCGACTTCCTTGGGCTGATAGGCGTTGGAGATGTCGTAGGCGCGCAGGCCGCCGTTGAAGAACGTGCCGAGGATGATCTGGTCCGAGTGCCAGCAATGTGGCGACGGCGTGTTCTCGTGCAGGTTATGCGCGCCGAACCGGCCGCCGCGGCTCGAGAAGGCTTCGACCGGCGGCAGCGGGCAGGTCGAGATCGGGACCGGGTGCTTCTCGTCGCGCAGGTCGAGCAGCCAGACGAGCTTCGGCCAGTCGGTCGCATCGTTGTTGGTCGATTCGTCGGACACGACGAGAAGATTGCGCTCGAACAGCGGCAGCACCGTGTGGGTAAAGCCGGTGTAGGGCGGCGAGTTGTCCCACCGGCAGATTGGCTTCGGGTGCGCCTTGTCCGAAATGTCCATCACGAACATGCCGGCGTCGAGGTAGCCGAGGTAGCAGCGGTCCGGCCGCTCCGGATAGACGTTGGTGTTGTGGGCGCGGAAGCCCTTGTCGAGCGCCGGCTTCTTGTGGCGTTCCGGCGGCGCCTCGTTGTCGCCCTCGCGCGTACCGGGCAGCCACCAGCGGCCCACCTCGCGCGGCTTCGAGGGGTTCTTCACGTCGAAGATGCGGTAGCACTGGTCGTCGAGCTCGTGCGTCGCCTTGAAGTCGGGCGCGCCCGCGGCCATGTGCACGTATTCGCCGTCACAGAACCACAGTTGATGCACGCCGCGCGAATGCGCGCCCGAGCAGTCCGTGAAGCTGATCGACTTCGGATTGTCCGGCTTGGAAATATCGAACAGCTCGAATCCGGCCGGCACCTGCCCCGTTTTCTGCGTCTGGTATGCGACCGCCATGACGTCGCCGGTGATCTCGAGCGAGTTCGAGCGCATGTGGCTTTGCGGCAGCTCCGTCTGCACCACCACCTTCGGCTTCCTCGGATCGGAGACGTCGACCGCGGTGAAATTCTTCGGTGCGCTCTCGTGCGCGAGCCATAGGATCCGCCGGCCGTCCTTGGCGACCTGCACCGCCATGCCTTCGCCCATGCCGCCGAAGCCCGCCAGCGTGTCGTGCGCGATGAGCTTGAAATTCCAGCTCAGATCCGAGCCACCCAAGCGCCGTGGCGCGGCAGCGGCGCGGGCCGGCTTGGCCTTCTTGATGATTTTCTTGGCGGGCGCCTTGGCTGCGATCCTGGCCGGCTTCTTGGCGTTCTTCTTCGCCGCTGTTTTCGCGGCCTTCTTGGCAGGCTTCCTGGACATTCCAACTCTCCGTCTCGGTTCGGGAGCCGGGAAACTAGCGCATATCCCGGCGAAGTGGCCACCGGTTCGCCGACAAGGGTTGGGTAGAATTACCTAGGTAGAATTACAATCAATCGATAAGTATTAACCACGATATACTCGTTTACGCTGTTCTGGAAACGAAGTAGAGCTGCATTTTTTCCGCGATTACTGTGCGTACGACTACGATTTTTTTAACTCGGGCGATGCAACGCTCGTCTCATTGGCCTCTAAGGGGGAAGACCAGCCATGCCGCGTGATGAATTCACCGAACGCCTCGCCAAGGTGCGTCACCGCTTCGCCTCGACGCTCGAGGGCAAGATCACGGACACCTACGGGGCGCTGCCGGACCTGACGGGCGACGATGCCACGGTCGTCGACGTGCTCGGCGAAACCTATCGCCGCATTCACAGCATCGCCGGTATCGGCAAGGCGGTCGGTTTCTCGGCCACCGGGCGCGCGGCACGGGCAGTCGAGAACACCCTGCTGCCGGCGCATTCAGCCGGACGCGGCCTCAAGGCCGAGGAAGTGGCTGCCCTCAAGAAGCAGCTGCAGCTTCTGCGCGACGCCGCGCAGCATGAATTGGATATCGCGGCAGCGAGCGGGATGTGATCATGCGAAGTCGTGTGCTCTGCGTGCTTGTCGCGTCGCTCGCCGCTGCGCCCTCGTTCGGCGCGCCGCTGTCCAACCCCGCGCCGCGCCATGTTCCACCGACGGCAGGTTTCCCCCTTGTGCTGCAGCGCATGTTGCGCCGCCGCCCGGCCGGCGTCGGCGAATAATCGGGCGCCGGCCGTGCCGTTGTCATCTTCCGATCGCGCCCTGGGCGATCTTCTGGTCGGGCGGCGCGTCATCACGCTGCCGCAGCTCGACGAGGCGGGGGCGCTGGCCGAGACCTGGAATGTGCGGCTCGGCGATGCGCTCTTGTCGCGCAACTGGATGGACCCGCGGCGCTACTACGAAACCTATGCACGGCATTTCGACCTCGCCTTTGTCGATCTCGTCGCCGAGCCGCCCGATCCGGGGCTGGTGTCGCCCGCCGATGCCGACGCCTGTGCGCTACGCCTGACCGTCCCGTGGCGCTTGCGCGATGGCCGCGTCGCCATCGCGACCGCCGAGCCGGGACCCGAGACCGTGCTGTTCGCGCGCGAGCGCTGGGGCAGCGCGATCGAGTTCGTCGTCGCCTCAAAGTTCGACGTCGTCTACGCGATCCAGACCGCCTGCGCCGATACCCTGTCAGATGCGGCCGTGTTCGAGCTGATCGACCGCGATCCGGCGATGTCGGCACGGCAGGTCGCGAGCCCCATGCAGGTCGTGCTCGGTTACTTGGTGCTGACCGCGCTTCTCGTCGGCCTCGCGACCGCGCCGATCATGACGCTGATCGTGCTCAACGTCTTCGTCAGCCTGTTCTACCTCGGCGGCTTCGTCTTCAAAGGCATCCTGATGTCGATCGGCGGCACCCGCTCGACCGAGACCGATCATCGCATCGCCATCGAGGCGCGCGCCCTGCGGGTCGACGAGCTTCCGGTTTTCACCGTGCTGGTGCCGATGTTCCGCGAGGCTGCCATGCTGCCGGCGCTCGCCCAGGCGCTGCGCAATCTCGACTATCCGCTCGGCAAGCTCGACATCAAGATCGTGCTCGAGGCGGGCGACCACGAGACCATCGAGGCGGCGCGCTCGCTCGGCCTCGAAGGCGTGTTCGAGATCATCGTCGTGCCGCCGTCGGCGCCGCAGACCAAGCCGAAGGCGTGCAATTTCGCGCTGCGCTTCGCCCGCGGCGAATATCTCGTGGTCTACGACGCCGAGGACCGGCCGGAGCCCGACCAGCTGCGCAAGGTGGTCGCGACCTTCCGCCGCTCGCCGCCCAACACCGCCTGCCTGCAGTGCCGGCTCAACTACTACAACGCGAACGAGAACTGGCTCACCCGCACGTTCACGCTCGACTATGCGCTGTGGTTCGACCAGATGCTGCCCGGCCTCGAGCGACTCGACATGCCGATCCCGCTCGGCGGCACCTCGAACCATTTCCGCACCGACGTGCTGCGCGAGCTGCACGCCTGGGATCCGTTCAACGTGACCGAGGACGCCGACCTCGCCATCCGCATCGGGCACAAGGGCTACCGGGTCGGCACCGTCGATTCGACCACGTACGAGGAGGCGAGCTGCCGCGCCGGCCAGTGGATCCGCCAGCGCTCGCGCTGGATCAACGGCTACATCCAGACCCTGCTCGTCCATACGCGGCGGCCGCTGCAGCTCGTGCGCGGCACCGGGGTGCTCGGCTTCCTCGGCTTCGTCTTTTTCATCGGCGGGACCGTGCTGGCCGGCCTGATCAACCCGATCTTCTGGGTGATCTATGCGGTCTGGCTTGCGACCTCGGCGACCGGGCTCGATCCGATCTTTCCGCAGTCGCTCCTGTTCATCTGCCTGTTCAACCTGATCGCCGGCAACGGCGTCTTCATCTATCTCAACATGCTGGCGTCGATCCGCCGCGGCTGGCTCGGTCTCGTCCCCTATAGCCTCACGACGTTCGGCTACTGGGTGCTCATGTCGGTCGCGGCCTATCGCGGCCTGTGGCAGCTGCTGCGCCATCCGCATTTCTGGGAAAAGACCCGGCACGGACCGTCGCGTCATCCGCCGGCCCGGGCGGCAGGCCTTGGAGTGGCGCCAAGGACAACGCTATGACCCGGGCGCTTTCGGCCGCACCGCTCGCGCTCTTCGCTTTTGCGGCGGCGCTTGCGCTCGCCGCCATGACGGGGCGTCCCGCGCTGGTCGCCAATTCGGCGCTCAATGTCGTCATCGCGCTCGTGCTTCCGACCGTCGCAGCGCCCGATCCGCAGAGCGCGAGCGGCGCGAACGATCGGTTGAACAAGGTCTTTCCGGCGCTCTACCGGCTCGGCGCCCTGGGTTATCGCATCGTATACCAAAACGATACTTGGTGCCTCTATGGCCGCATGCCGAACGTCGCGAAACACAAGGATTACTAAGAGGTCCGCGGGATAATGAGAATGAGAAACCTTATAGGTAAAACTACGGAGGAAACCCCATGCGGATTCTAGTGGTCGACGATATCGACGACTCCCGCGATCTCACCGAGGCGGCGTTGCTGTCGGCCGGCTACAGCGACATCGTGATGGCGGCGTCGGCGTGGGAGGCGCTCAAGGTGCTCGACGTCGGCCGCACCGTCGACACGCCGCCGAGCGTCGACATCGTCCTGCTCGATATCATCATGCCCGAGATGGACGGCATCGAGGCCTGCGCCCGCATCCGCCGCGACCGGCGCTACGCCGACATCCCGATCATCATGGTGACCTCGCTCGACGACATGGACTCGCTTTCCAACGCCTTCGTCGCCGGCGCCACCGACTACGTCGCCAAGCCGATCAACCGCATCGAGCTCGCGGCGCGCGTGCGTTCGGCGCTCAAGCTCAAGGCCGAGCTCGATCGCCGCCAGGCGCGCGAGCGCGAGCTCCTGACCTTCCTGTCGAGCTGGGGCGACCGGCGCGCCAATCTTTGGATCGACGAGGCGACCGGGCTGTTCGTCGGCGAGGTGGCCGAGGCCTACATCGCGGCCGGCGCGAAATATCCGGGCGAGGACGTGGTCTCGGTGATCGCCGTCGAGCTCGATCGCTTCGAGGCGTTTCGCTCGGCGAACGGCGATCAAGCGTCGCAGACTGTGCTGGCGCAGGTCGCGCGCGCGGTGCGCGGGCTCGCGGCGACCATCGGCATCATCCCGGCCGCCTATCGCAACGGCATGATCATCCTGGTCGCCCCCGATCTCGAAGCCGGCTCGGCGCGCCAGCTCGGCGAGAACCTGTGCAAGACGATCGCGCGGTTGCGCCTGCCCAACTCCGAATCGATCGGCTCCGACCACGTGACGGCGAGCGTCGCGGCGGTCACCGGCCAGGTCAGGCGCGGCATCGATCGCATCTTCCTGCTCACCCAGGCGATCGCCAAGGTGCGGGAGGTGATCGCGGCCGGGGGAAACCGGGTGCTCGCGCTGTCGATGTAGGAATGGCGGAGCAGGGAGTCAGCGTGTGTCGAAGCGTTGTGTCGTTGCGCATCTGGGAGGCCTGTCCTTTTCTTCGCCGGCCTTCGCGGGAGCGTGGACGTTGCCGCAAGGGGAAGGCCAGGCGATCGTCACGACGACCACCAGCACGGCCGACCACGTTTTCGGCTTCGGCCCGACCCCGCGCTATGACAAGACCGAGCTGCAGGCGCTGATCGAATACGGCTTCACCGACCGGTTCACCGGCATCCTCATCCCGGGCCTGCAGCATGTCGACATCGCGGGGCCGAGCGACGCGCAACGCAGCGGGCTCGGCTACACCGAGTTCGGCGGCCGGTACAAATTCATCCAGGGCGACGACTGGGTCCTGTCCGGCCAGGCGACCCTGCGGGCGCCCGGCACCAACGACACGTCGAATCCCGCCGCGATCGGCTATACCGGCATCGAAACCGACGTGCGCGCGCTGTTCGGCTACAGCTTCGCGCTCGGCGGCTGGCCGGCCTTCATCGACCTGCAACTCGCCGAGCGCTTTCGCGCCGGCACGCCACCCGACGAGATGCGCTTCGACGCGACATTCGGGACGCGGCCGGCGCCGCGCTGGCTCGTGCTGGCGCAATCATTCAACGTGGTTTCCGAAGGCGCCGGCGGTCCGCCGTTCGGCAGCTACGATTATTACAAGTTCCAGCTCTCGGGCGTCTACGAGCTCACCACCGCACTGTCGCTGCAGGCCGGCCTGTTCACGACCTATGCGGGCAGCAACGCGCTGCAGTAGAACGGTCTCATCCTCGGCGCGTGGTACCGTTTCTAAAGCGCTCTGGGCGCCGCGCAGGCCGGCGGATCTACATGCCGTAGCCGATACCCGACGCGATCGAATGGCCGTCACGCCGCGGCAGCTTGACCTTGTGGAGCCAGAAATCCTGTAACGAGTCGAGGATCTCGCGGTAGCTCGTCAAGTCTTCCGGCTTGGTGATGTAGCAGTTGGCGCCGAGCTGGTAGCAGCTCGTGATGTCCTTGTCGGAATCCGACGACGACAGGATCACCACCGGTATCTGCCGCAGCAGGTCGTGCGACTTGAGCACCGCGAGCACCTGCCGCCCGTCCTTGCGCGGCAAATTGAGGTCGAGCACGATGAGCGTGGGGCGTCCGGGCTTCGACCAGCTGCCGTCGCCGTGCAGGAAATCCAGCGCCTCGATGCCGTCTTTCGCCACTGATACGTCGATGTTCGCATTCGACCGCATCAGCGTGTCGCGCGCGAGATCGGCGTCGGCGGGATTGTCCTCGACCAGCAGGATGTGCGTGCGGCTGCTCATGCGATGGCTCCTCATGCGCTCGGCATGGTGAAGAAGAAGGTGGTGCCTTTGCCGACTTCCGATTCGAACCAGATGCGTCCGCCGTGGCGCTCGACAATCTTCTTGGTGATGGCGAGGCCAATCCCGTTCCCCTCGTAGCGCCCGCGTTCGTGCAGGCGCTGGAACATCTGGAACACGCGCTCCTCGTATTGCTTCTCCAGGCCGATGCCGTTGTCCTCCACATGGAACTCGCATTTGCCGTTGCGCGGCTGCGCGCCGATGCGAATCCGCGGCGGCCGCTCGGCACGAAACTTGAGCGCATTGCCGATCAGGTTCTGGAAGACCTGGCCGAGCTGACTCTCGTCGGCGCGGATCGACGGCAGCGGGTCGCAGGCGACCTCGGCATGCGACTCCGCGATCGCCACCCGCAGGTTGTCGAGCGCGATCCTGACGACGGCGCCGGCGTCGATCATTTCGGCCACGATCGCCTGCGAGCGGATGCGCGAATAGGCCAGCAGGTCGCGCACGAGCTGCTGCATGCGCTTGGCGCCGTCGATGACGTAGTGAATGTACTGGTCGGCGCTGTCGTCGAGCTTGTTTTCGTAGCGTTCAGCCAGGAGCTCGCTGTAGGTCGCGACCATGCGCAGCGGCTCGCGCAGATCGTGCGACACCACGTAGGCGAACTGCTCGAGATCGGCATTCGAGCGCTGCAGCTCCTCGCGCTGCTCGGCGAGAGCCTGCATGACCTTCTTGCGCTCGCTGATATCGACCACCGAGCTCAGCACCATGGTGCCCTCGCGCGTGCGGATCGGGTTGAGGCCGATCTCGATCGGAATCTGCGCGCCGTCCTTGCGCGCACCGTAGAGGTCGCGGCCGGCGCCCATCCGGCGCGTCTCCGGTTGCGCGGCGAAGCGCGCCCGATGCTCGTGGTGGCCGGCCTTGATGACGGGCGGGACGAGCATGTCGATCGAGCTGCCGAGCAGCTCAGCACGCGTATAGCCGAACAGCCGTTCCACCTCGGCGTTGACGAGCACGATCGTGCCGTTCGGATCCGTCATGATCATGCCGTTCGGGCACGCCTCGACCGCGAGCAGCACCATGTCATTCGAATAGGAGACGTCGTTCATGGCGATTGTTCGCATGCCGTGAAGCCGGAGAAGTCCGACAGCCTCCGATCTCGGAAGCAACGGCTTGAGCGAATCATCCTTTGCGAGAGTATCGGGAAACAACGAACAACGGATGAATAAAGCCCGGCGCAAATACTTCGTAAAAATACCTATGAGTTGTTCTCGGCGATTCGACGGCGCATTTGTCGATCGAGCCCGATTCGACACCCTTTTCTCTCGTTGCTATTCGCGACCGCTCGTGCCCCGATGCGCCTCGCCTGCGCGAGCGCGCGTCGGGCCTCGGCGCTGCCGAACGGATGGTCGGGCGCCGCGATGACGTTGAAGCCGTCGAAGCGGCCGATCTCGGCCGCGCCCGAGACCGCAGGCGTCAACGCGAGCACGGCCGCGACGCAGGCACTCCGGAATGTCATTTAGCTCGTCGCAATGCGCGCGAGCAGCCGATCGAGCGCATGTTCGATCCGCATCGGGATGGTGCGGCCCGCGGTCTCGCCGTCGACCGCGTCCTCGAGCGCCGTCGCTTCGAGGCTGATGCCGGCGAAAGCGTAGATGCGGCTCGCGCCGGCCAGCGTCTGCGCGACGTCCTTGATCGTCGCGAGCGCGGCGCGCTCGTGCGACTGGGCGAGATCGGCGCGGCAGGCGGTGAGCGCCGAGAAGGCGTCGTTGAGGCGCCACAGGAAGTCGTCCGCCGGAATGGCGCCGATCGATACGCACGCGCGCACCAGCGCCGGCAGCCGCATGGGATCGAACGGCTTGGGGATCACGCCGGCGGCGCCGAGCGACTTGAAGCGCGCCTGCTCGTGCGCCTGCGCGCGGGCCGTCATGAACACCACCGGGATCATGGCGGTGCGCCGGTCGGCGCGCAGCTCGGCGAGCGTGGTGAGCCCGTCCATGACCGGCATCATCACGTCGAGCAGGATCAGGTCGGGACGCCATTCGGTAGCATCGCGCAGCGCGGCGCGACCCGAGGAACATTCGCGCACCCTGAACAGCGGATCGAGGCCGAGCGAGAGATTGATGATCTCGCGGATGTCGGGCTCGTCGTCGACCGACAGGGTATGAAGATTGATCACGCGACCTCGCTTCTCGCATGTGCAAGCCCGCCGTGCTTGGCGAGGACGAGGCGTACAAAGCCGACGATCCGGTCGAGCGACAGGCGCGAGCCCGCGAGCACCGATCGCAGCAGCTGGGCGATCTTCGCTTCGCTGTCGGCAGAAAACACCAGGGCCGTGATCGCATGTCCGCCCTGGTCGCAGAGCGATTTCAGCAGGCCGAGCCCGGCATCGCCGGCCTGCGCGAGGTCGACCACCGCAAGATCGAAGACGAGATTCGCGAGCGCACGCTGCGCGCCGTCCACCGACTCGGCCGACACGATGTCGGCGTGCACGCGCAGCGTCTCGTGCACGAAGCGACGCAGCTCCGCGTCGGGCTCGAAATGCAGAGCGCGCGGGCGCGACGATCCCATATCGGTGATCGCCCGGTGAATGACGCGCACGAGCTGCCCGTGGTCGGCGGGCTTGGCGAGCCAGTCGCATACCGCCAGCGCGCCGAATTGCAGCTGGGCGGACGGCTCGGGATTGAGCGCGAAGAAGATGACCGGCGTCGCGGCATGATGCGGGAGGGCCCGCAACTGCCGCAGCAGGCTGATGCCGTCGAGATCCGGGAGCGTAGGGTCGATCAACACCGCCGCATAGGGTGTGTCGGCCGCCTTCGCCTGGGCGTCGGCCGCGGTTGACGCCGTCTCGACGGAAAACCCCGCTCGGCGCATCGCGTCCGCCAGCAATCCCGAGGTGACGACATTATCGTCGCACAGCAGGATCGGGGCGCCTGCTTCCTCGCGTCCGGCCCGATCGTTGGCCGCGGAGCTCGGAAGCTCGAAATAGAAGATGGTGCCACCGCCCGGCGCCGGCTCGAAGCCGACCTTGCCGCCGTGCTGGTGAATGAGCTGCTGGACGATGCTCAGGCCGAGGCCGGTGCCGCCCTTCTGGCGCGCATCGGAGGAATCGGCCTGGGCGAATTTCTCGAAAATGCGCGGCTTGAATTCCTCCGGGATGCCGGGCCCTTGGTCACGCACCCAGACCCGGACTTGTTGCGCCCGCCGCTCGACGCCGACCGTGACCTCGCCGCCCACGGGCGAAAACTTGATCGCGTTGGAGAGGAGGTTGGTGACGATCTGGGCGAGCCGATCGCTGTCGGCGAACACTCCGCCCTCGTCCGATGCCTCGTCGAGCCGGAGGCGCACACGAAGGTCGTGCGCGAAGGCGCGATTGGCTTCCATGGTCTGTTCCAGCAAGGGACGCAATTCGAGATACTTGAGATGGAAGACGATCTGGCCGGCCTCGATCCTCTGCAGGTCGAGAATGTCGTTGATCAGCCGCACCAGCCGCTGGCTGTTGGCGTGCGCGATCGAGAGCAGCCGCACCGCCGTATCGGGCAGATGGCCGGCCGCGTTGCCGACGAGCAGGCCGAGCGAGCCGGCAATCGAGGTGAGCGGCGTGCGCAGCTCGTGGCTCACCATGGCGACGAATTCGTCCTTGAGGCGTTCGAGCCGCTTGCGCTCGCTGATATCGACGATCGCGCTCAGCACCATGGTGCCGTCGCGCGTGCGGATCGGATTGAGGCCGATCTCGACCGGGAATTCGCTCCCATCCTGGCGCAGGCCCATGAGGTCGCGATTGTGGCCCACGGGGCGCGGCTCGGGATGGTGGGCGTAGTCATCGCGGTGGCGTATATGCTGGCGGCGCAGCCGCTCCGGCACGAGGACGTCGACCGAGCGGCCGATCAGCTCTTCACGACGATAGCCGAACAGCCGCTCGATTTCGCTGTTGACCATGATGATGATGCCGGCCTCGTCGCTCATCATCATCCCGTTAGGGCACGACTCGAATGCCAGGCGGAATTTCTCCTCGCCCGGTTCATGCGGCGCGGCGTCGGCACGGACGCGCGCCGTCGTGTCGACTACCGCGGCGGGCGCGTCCTCGGCAGGCCGGGGGCGCGAACGGCGTTCCGTTCGCTCGCGTGGCGGGCTGGATGTCATGGATGTCGTCGCCCACCGACCGCCTGAGCGGCCGGGCGCACCGCCGCGCGCGCGCTGCGCGCACATGTCGGCCGGGCATTCGGGAAGATCGTCATTACGCCCCAGGCTGGGAGCCGGTTCGCACGCGGTCCTATTCCCAGTCTTCGTACCAGATCAATGCCTGAAAACACGTTAAGGCGAAATAGTTTCGAAGCATCTCCAAGTAAGTACAAGTCGCTACGTAGAATAGTCTAGATAAAATCAACGATCACGGCCGCACCGCCGTGTCCCATGAACCGGCCTCGCGCCGCGCGTGGAGAACCGCCGGCGCGAGGGTCAGGCGATGAGCTGACGCGCATTGTCCTCGGGCGTCCGGCTCATCACGATGTGCATCAGGTCGACGGAGTTCTTGGCGCCGAGCTTTTGCATGATGTGGGCACGATGGATTTCGACCGTGCGCCGGCTGATGCCGAGCTTCGTCGCCGCCTCCTTGTTGGAGGCGCACCCGACGATCTGGGCGAGCACCTCGTGCTCGCGCGGCGTCAGCGTGGCCGCGCCGGCGAAGGCGGGCCGCGCCGGATCCCAGGCGCCGTAATCGGGCGGGCGGTGCGCCATCGCGTCCACTGCCTCGCGCACGCGCGGCACCAGATCCTCGGTCACGCGGTGCTTCTCGATATAGTCGAAGGCGCCGCGCTTGATCGCTTCGACCACGCAGGGAATGTCGCTGCGGCCCGACACCACCAGGATCGGCGCGGCGTAGTGCCAGGCGTCGAGCTTGACGAGGATGTCGAGGCCGGAGCCGCCCGGCATGTGCAGGTCGAGGATGATGCAGGCGGGCGTTCGCGTGCGCGCCTCGCCGACGACCGAGTTTCCGTCGGCGAACAGCTTCACGCGAAAGCCCGCTGCGGCGAGCAGGGTCGCAAGCGACTCGCGCGCCGTCGGGTCGTCGTCGACGACGAAGACCTCGTGATTGGAACCGTTTACGATCGACATGTTGGCCGCTCCATGTGTTAGAGCGAGTGCGACTCATGTCGATTGAGGGACGATCCGTTGAGCTCAGCGGCGTCGACGGCCGGCGCTGGCGTGCACAAGTTTCCGAACACGAAGACGCGAATGGCAGAGGAGAGATTGCCGCGCCGGGCCTGATCGATCTCGCCGACGACTGCAGAGAGGGTTCGTTGATGATGGCGCGCGATCGACTTGAGCCCGTGCCAGAATTCATCCTCGAGGCTGATGCTGGTCTTGCGGCCGGCGATGACGACCGATCGTTTGGTGACTGTCGTATGCATGGATACCCCGTTTTGTTGAGCAAGGATCTTTGTGTCGGCCTGACAGAACCTGACGCGCGCGGGGGCTAATTCGCGAGACGGTTCACAGACGTCGCACGCAATACTATCCTACCGGACGCTCACAACTTTACTTAGACGAACTCTATGATTCGAGTAAATTTTACCGTTCAGTTAGTATTGCTGCTAGTGGTAGCATTACCTAGACATTTGTGACGGGTATGCGACTGCCGACGTGCCAGCGCGGGCCCCACCCTGAAACCTGCAGCGAATACGGCGGAAATTGACGCAACCGCTCGCTCCGCGGCTCGCGCGATCAGCCGGCGATCTTGTCTACAGATCGATGATGCGATCGCGCAGCGCGATCGCCACCGCCTGCGTGCGATTGGCGGCGCCGAGCTTGCGGGCGGCCGTCTGCGTATGCTCATCGACGGTGCGTTTGGAAATGCTGAGGGCGTTGCTGATCTGCGCGGCCGACTTGCCATGTGCCGCCCAGGTCAGCACCTCGCGCTCGCGCGCCGTCAGCAGAGCGCGTTTCTCCGGAAGCGGGCCGCGCAGGTGGCGCATGCGCTCGAACGCATAAAGCGAGATCAGATGAATCGACGCTTTCGCGCGCGTCGACAGGTCGAGCTTGGCGGCAGCGGTCGACACGCATCCTTCCTCGCCGTTGGGCCCATGGATCGGAACCAGCATGCCGCGTCGCAAGCCGAATTCCGCCGCCCGCTGCATCATCTCGACGACGCGCGGATCGGGGTCCGTTCGGTAGGAATCGACGTCCCATTCGAACGGCATGCGCGATTGGATGCTGCGCCGGCACAGCGGATCGAAACGCGCATAGTCGTTCTCGATGTACAGCATGAAGAATTCAGCCGGCCAGCGCGACGCCATGACCAGCTCTTCGAACGGCTGCCATTTGGTCGGCAGGCCCGTCACGATGAAGCTGTCGATGCCGAAGGGCGCGAGCGATTGCTCCATCGCGTAGGTGACGTCGTCCAGCCGCGACATCCCTTCGATTTCGTCGACGAACGCGATTGCGTCCCGCGCGTGCTCACGCATTTCCCGGCGTACGGACATCCACAGGGCTCCGAGCCGCGTGCACCAAGGGGCTTCAGCAACCGCTTTATACACATTCCTGCGGTGCGAAATCACCAATTATCGAGCGGCGACATCAAATTTTAGTCACGTAACGACATAGAGTTGTGTTCTACCTTATAACCAATCCACCGTCGTGCGCACGCCGTGCTGCCACTTTGATGCGGTCTCGCCGGACAAATCCTGATCCCGCCATGCCGCGCGACGATGCGTCAGGAACCATTCGTCATCATGGCGCAAGGGACCAGGACGGCGATTGATCCCGATCGCAACCATCCGACGTGCATTGTCGGGAACGACGACCCGGCCATTCGGCACGTCGCCGATGCGCCGGCGCGTCTGCAATCTTGCGGGGCGCGCGGGTTTGATCG
>DATBZM010000374.1:0-24021 GCA_036513175.1 Xanthobacteraceae bacterium
TTCCAAAATCAAAGCGTTCTGCGATACACTCTGTCTGCATCGGGGCTCTCCCTTGAATCGTCAAAAGTCGCTGTGGCACAACGACTTTCGCTGATTCGGAGCCCCGATGCGCCTAGTTTGTGTGAGAAATCCGGGCTAGGACGCAAGCGTGCACGTATGCGGCGCGTGTTGCGTCCGTCACCGGTCGATGCCGAAACGGCCCGCATCCGCCTGCAGCAACGGGCGGCGGCCAGGCGCCACTCGAGCTGGCCGCGACAATTGCAGCAATTGGAGCATCTCGCATTCCCGTACGAGTTGGTGCCTGGCGCCGAGGCCGAGGCCGCTTATGAGGCCGCCCGGATCACGGGCGAGACAGAGGGATTCACGCCGCTGATCATAACGCCCGACAGCCTGTTGTTGCCGCCGTTCTCGCGCGAGCGGTTGCTGAGCGAAGCCCAGCGGATCCTTGCGGCCGCGCCGCAGGCCGAGAAGTTCTTCGCTGAGCGCCGGGCCCGCTTATTTCGCCACGGCGACGGCGACTCCACCCAGCGTATGCTTGACGAAGCCGAGGCGTTTGCGCTCGCGGAGCCGGTTGCCGCGCCCGCAAACGCCGACAATCGCATGAGCACCCTGCAGGACATGGCTGGGCAAAAGCCGCCGTTTCCCTGGGTCGAGGAGGCAGCCCTGGTCCGCATTCCCACACCGCGATCGTGGGAGATTCCGGCTTACACCATGTATGGCGGGTGGAACGGCTGTCCCGACTCCGCCGTTATGGTCGCGGTTGCACGGTACTGGAACGAAACCCACGGGGCCGACATATGCGCCTTGGGCAAACAGACGCTCGAATTCCGTGTCGCCCGTCCCCCGGCCGATCAACCCGCGGCGCTCGCACTCATCCGCGAGCAGATGCTTTTTTGCGCCGAAGGACTGCACGACCTGATCAGCGCGCCGCCCATGTTCCGCGATGTCGTCGCACAGTTGCGCGGGCAGCGATATTGGCTGTTCTGGTGGGACTATTGATCGAGAAGAGCACGGATCGGCGCAGTTAATCGCTAGTGTTCCATAATATGTCTTATGCGAATCAGCGATCGTCTAGTGCTGGGAACCGCGCTGTGGGCCGGCCGTTAACGTGGGACCGCCCCTGCTGCCAATCCCCCACGCAGAGCAAGGTCAGAGCCCTGGAGCCGCGCCACAAGGCGGCGGATGCGCTCGATAGCCCGACCGATCTGTCCCACGAGGCCGTCAAGGAGATTTCCCAGCCGCTCAATGCCGTCCTGGCGGACACGTTTGCGCTCTACCTCAAGACCAAGAACTTCCACTGGCACGTCAGCGGCCCGCATTTCCGCGACTACCACCTGCTGCTCGACGAGCAAGGCGAGCAGATTTTCGCCACCACCGACGACATCGCCGGACGGGTGTGCAAGATCTCCGCTCGATCGGCCAGATCGCCAAGCTGCAACGCATCGAGGACAACGACGAGGATTTCGTCGCGCCACTCGACATGCTGCGCGAGCTGATGAACGACAACAAGGCGGTCGCCAAGGCGATGCGCGAGGCGCACGAGATCGCCGACAAGCACGAGGACGTCGCGACCGCAAGTATCCTCGAGAACTTCATCGACGACACCGAGCGGCGCACCTGGTTCCTGTTCGAGGCAAGCCGCAGAGCGGATTCGACGGGTCACTGAGCCAAGCGCGCTCGCGCGCGCGCCGCGCCTTGGGTTAGGCGCTTTCGGTGGACGACAGGCGGGACGCGCTCGCGCCCCGCGAGCGCGTCTGCTACAGCCGCGTCCATCTTCTGCTTTTGGACCCGGCCCATGACCCCTGCCCGCGACATTTCCCGCCTGATCGAGATCATGGCGGCGCTGCGCACGCCGAAAACCGGCTGCCCGTGGGATCTGGCGCAGGATTTCGCGACGATCGCGCCCTACACGATCGAGGAAGCCTATGAGGTCGCCGACGCGATCGCGCGCCACGATCTCGACGACCTGCGCGACGAGCTCGGCGATCTCTTGCTGCAGGTCGTCTTCCACGCGCGGATGGCGCAGGAGCAAGGCGCGTTCGAGTTCGCCGACGTGGTCGAGGCGATCACGACGAAGCTGATTCGCCGCCATCCGCATGTTTTCGGCGAGGCGCGCGACCTGACGCCCGAGGCCGTCACCGACCTCTGGCACGACATCAAGGCGCAAGAGAAAGCGGAGAAAGCCGCAAAGGCCGCGCGCAGCCACGATACGGCGGCAACCCTCGCGGACGTGCCGGTCGCCCTGCCCGCCCTCACCCGCGCGCTCAAGCTGCAGCAGAAGGCCGCCAAGGTCGGCTTCGACTGGAACGATCCCCGGGCGGTGCTGGCGAAAATCCGCGAGGAGGCCGACGAGATCGAGGCGGCTCTCGCCGCCGGCGACGCGCCAGACGCCGCGGCCGAGTCCGGCGACCTCCTGTTCGCGGTGGTCAATCTCGCGCGCCATCTCGATGCCGACCCGGAAGGCGTCCTGCGCGCGACCAACCGGAAGTTCGAGCGCCGCTTCGCCTTCATCGAGCGGGCGCTGGGTGCCGACGGCAAGCAGCTCGCGCAGGCGACGCTCACCGAGATGGATGCGCTGTGGGATGCGGCCAAGGTCGCCGAACGGGAAGCGGCGGCGGCGAGCGCAACGTGACCCTGGAGCATGATCCCGAAAAAGCCTGCCCCGTACTTGATACGGGGTGGATACCGGTTTTCGGAAAAGATCATGCTCGAACAATCAGCCAACGTGCTTACGCCGGAGTAGCCTTTCCGGCCGTGTCGAACTTGGCGCGCACCAGCGCGACCTTGGCGGGATCGACCCGCACCGTCATGGCGAGGCGGCCCGCATCGGTGAGGGTCTTCCCCAGCACCTCGGCATTGCGATAGAGCCAGCTTGCGCCTGCCCCGTCGACCGGGTCGAGATCGAGCTCGAGCACGATGCGCGTCTGCGCCAGCTTGTCCTCGATCAGCCCGATCAGGCGATCGATCCCCTCCCCGGTCGCGGCCGACACCAGCGCCGGCTGGCGCGCCGCCGGCGCGCGCTGGCTCATGTTGTCCAGCCGCTCGCGCTCGCTCGCGTCGACGCGGTCGATCTTGTTCCACACCTCGATCAGCCGGGCGTCGCCGGGCTCGATGCCGAGCTCGCGCAACACGTTCTCGACGTCCTTCGACTGCGCCTCGGCGTCGAGATGCGAGACGTCGCGCACGTGCAGGATGATGTCCGCCTCGATGACTTCCTCGAGCGTGGCGCGAAACGCCGCGACCAGCTGTGTCGGCAGGTCGGAGATGAAGCCCACCGTGTCGGACAGGATGATGCGCGTGCCGTGCGGCAGGTCGACGGCGCGGAGCGTCGGATCGAGGGTGGCAAACAGCATATCGGCCGACACGACGCTTGCACGCGTCACGCGATTGAACAGCGTCGACTTGCCCGCGTTGGTGTAGCCGACCAGCGCGACGATCGGATAGGGCACGCGCTTGCGGCTGGCGCGATGGAGCGCGCGGGTGCGCTTGACGCCTTCGAGCTCGCGCTCGATCCTGGCGATGCGTTCGGCGATCAGCCGGCGGTCGGTCTCGATCTGCGCCTCGCCCGGGCCCCCCATGAAGCCGAAACCGCCGCGCTGGCGCTCGAGGTGGGTCCACGAGCGCACCAGCCGGCTGCGCTGATAGTTGAGATGCGCCAGTTCCACCTGCAGCGAGCCCTCGCGGGTGCGGGCGCGGCGGCCGAAGATTTCGAGGATGAGCCCGGTGCGGTCGAGCACCTTGGCGCCCCAGGCCTTTTCGAGGTTGCGCTGCTGCACGGGCGAGAGCGCGCAATCCATGACCACGATCCCGGCATCGAGGCTCTTGATGAGCCCGGCGAATTCCTCGACCTTGCCCTTGCCGAGATAGGTCGCGGGCCGCAGCGCGCCGAGCATCGCGATCCCGGCTTCGACAACCTCGAGGTCGATCGCGCGCGCAAGGCCAACCGCCTCCTCGAGCCGCGCCGGCGGCGACCGCTCGTCGGCGCGCCCGGCGGGGCGGTCGCGCAAATAAGGCCCGATGACGAGCGCGCGTCCGCTGGCGCCGCCCTTTCGGCTCAGCGCGTCAGCTTGCGTGTCGCGACGACGTGGCTCCAATCAGACCTTTTCCCCGGCCGGCGCCTCTTCGGCGCCTTCGAACAGCTGGATCGGGTGACCCGGCATGATCGTCGATATGGCGTGCTTGTAGACGAGTTGCGAGTGGCCGTCGCGCCGGAGCAGCACGCAAAAATTATCGAACCAGGTAACGACGCCTTGCAGTTTCACTCCGTTCACGAGAAAGATCGTGAGGGGAATCTTGGCCTTGCGGACGTGATTGAGAAAGGTGTCCTGTAGGTTCTGTGCGCGGTCGCCTGCCATGGCCTTTGTTCCGTTTTTTGCTCGCGCGGCCCTGCGCCCGCGAGAGTTCTTGTCACGCCAATAGGCCCGGCCTTCCACGCCCGCCGGGTTGACGTGGGCCGCTACATTAGATGGTACGTTGCGGTGCAGCGCAAGCCCAGTTTCCGCAATTCCGGGCTGGGCCACGGGCCCTTGAAAGATCAGGAGAATTCGGCGTGGCGATGAAACTCGCGTCGTAATGCCGCCGTAATTGGTCCGGGCGCGCCGGTTCCGACCGGGCGGCCGTCGATCTTGACGACCGGCAGCACGATCTGGCTCGCTGAGGTAACGAAAGCCTCCTGCGCCGCCATGGCTTCTGCAACCCGGAACGGGCGCTCATCGAGCGCAAGGCCCTGCGCGCCGATCACGTCGAGCAGGACGGTGCGGGAAATGCCGCGCAGGATCGCGTGGTCGGCCGGCCGGGTCACCAGCTTGCGGTCCTGGGTGACGATCCAGGCATTCGATGACGAGCCCTCCGTAACAAAGCCCTGCGCGTCGACGAACCACGCTTCGCGCGCGCCCTGCTCGCGCGCGGCCTGCTTGGCGAGCACGTTGGGCAAAAGCGAGACGGACTTGATGTCGACGCGCGCCCAGCGGTTGTCCGGCACCGTAACGACCGCCATGCCATCCGCGGCGATGCGGGCGTTGCGGGCCGGGTCGAGGTTCTTGGCGGTGACGACGATCGCGGGCGGCGTGTCGGGCGCCGGAAACGCATGATCGCGCCGCGCGACCCCGCGGGTGATCTGCAGATACACGATCCCGCCGGTGACGCGGTTGCGCCGGATGGTCTCGTGCAGCACGACGCTCAGCGCCGGCGTCGTCATCGGCAGGTGGATGCGCAGCTCGGCGAGCGAGCGCTGCAGCCGCTCCATGTGACGCCGCTCGTCGACCAGGCGGCCGCCCGCGACCTCGCACACCTCGTAGACTCCGTCGGCGAACTGGTAGCCGCGATCCTCGATATGCACCACGGCGTCGCGATGCGGCCGGTAGCGGCCGTTCACATAGGCAATACGGGACATGGAAGCTCAATCCATCGCCAGCGCCTTGAGCTTGCGGTGGAGCGCCGAGCGCTCCATCCCGACAAACTCCGCGGTGCGCGAGATATTGCCGCCGAACCGGCTGATCTGCGCCTTGAGATACTCGCGCTCGAACGCCTCGCGCGCCTCGCGCAACGGCATGCCCATCAGATGCTCGCCGCCGTTGCCGGCCGGCATGCTCGGCACCATCGAGCCCACGTCCTGCGGCAGCATGCTGGCGCTGATCACCGCCTCGGGCTCGCCGCCGGCGAGAATCATCAACCGCTCAACGTTGTTGCGCAACTGGCGCACATTGCCGGGCCAGTCGTGCGACTGCAGCACCGCGAGCGCGTCGGCCCCCATCTTGCGCTTCGGCAGGCCGGTCGCCTGCGAAATCTGATCCATGAAATGGTCGATCAGCGGCGGAATGTCGTCGCGCCGCTCGGCGAGTGCCGGCACGCGGATCGGCACCACCGAGAGCCGGTGAAAGAGGTCCTCGCGAAATTTCCCCACCAGGATGTCGGCCTCGATATTGCGCGAGGTCGACGAGACGATGCGCACGTCGACCGAGACCTTGGTGCTGCCGCCGAACCGCTGGAAGGTCTGGTCGACCAGCACGCGCAGGATCTTGTTCTGCGTCTCGCGCGGCATGTCGGCGATCTCGTCGATGAACAGGGTGCCGCCGTGCGCCTCCTCGAGCGCGCCCACCTTCTGCGCCTGCGTGGCGTCGCCCTGCTCGACGCCGAACAGCTCGATTTCCATGCGTTCCGGCGTGATCGCGGCCGCGTTGATGACGACGAACGGGCCGCCCTCGCGTCCCGAACGCGCGTGGATCGTGCGCGCGGTGAGCTCCTTGCCGGCGCCGGCCGGCCCGACGATGAGAACGCGGCTGTTGGTCGGCGCGACCCTGTCGATCGTCTGGCGCAGCTGGTTCATCGCGGTCGAGTGCCCGACCAGCGCGGTGGCGTGCGGCGCGAGCTGCTTTAGCTCCTTGACCTCGCGCTTGAGGCGCGACGTCTCCAGCGCGCGGTCCGCCACCAGCACCAGCCGATCGGCCTTGAACGGCTTTTCGATGAAGTCGTAGGCGCCCTGCTTGATCGCCGCCACCGCGGTCTCGATGTTGCCGTGGCCGGAGATCATCACCACCGGGAGATCCGGATGCTCCGCCTTGACGGCATCGAGCAGCTGCAGCCCGTCGAGCCGGGAGCCCTGCAGCCAGATGTCGAGAAACACCAGGTTCGGCCGGCGCGACCTGATCGACGTGATCGCGTCGTCGCTGTCGCGCGCGGTGCGGGTCACGTAGCCCTCGTCCTGCAGGATTCCGGCGACCAGCTCGCGAATATCCGCTTCATCGTCGACGATGAGAATGTCGGACGCCATCGCTATGCGCTCGCGGTTGACTGCGGCTCCGCCGCCTTGTCGGTGGCCGGCTTGACCGCCTCGGCGGCAAAGCGCAGGCGCACCCAGGCGCCACGGGCGCCGGGGGTCTTCTCGGCGGCATCGCGCAGCTCGATGCGGCCGCCATGGTCCTCGAGAATCTTGCCGACGATCGCGAGCCCGAGCCCGGTGCCCTTCTCGCGCGTCGTCACATAGGGCTCGAGCAGGCGCGAGCGGTTCTCCTTGGGCAGGCCGACGCCGTTGTCGACCACGTCGATCACGATGTCGCCGCCCTCGCGCCCGGTCGTGACATGGATGCGGCCGCGGCCGAGCTCGGCCGGCGGCACCGCCGAGATCGCCTCGGTGGCGTTCTTGATGATGTTGGTCAGCGCCTGCGAGATCAGCCGCCGGTCGAACCTCGCCGGCATCGGGTCCTCGGCGAACTCGGTGTCGATGTCGATGTCGGCGTTGCCGACCCGCATGAGGAAGACTGCCTGGCGCACCGCATCGGCCGCGTCCTCCGCGGCGATCACGGGCTTGGGCATGCGGGCGAAGTGCGAGAATTCATCGACCATGCGGCGGATGTCGTCGACCTGGCGCACGATCGTGTCGGTGCATTGCTCGAATACGGCGCGGTCCTCGGTGATCGTCTTGCCGTATTTGCGGCGCAGCCGCTCGGCGGAGAGCTGGATCGGGGTCAATGGGTTCTTGATTTCGTGCGCGATGCGGCGCGCGACGTCCGCCCAGGCCGAGGTGCGCTGGGCGGTGACGAGATCGGTGATCTCGTCGAGGGTGACGACATAGCCGTGCTGCGGGTCGGCGGCCTGCTCGGTCGCGACCCGCACCGATACGATGCGTTCGCGCCCGGCGCGGCTGATCGTGACCTGGCCCTGGACGAGGCGCTGCGTGCCGGCGAGCGCGGTCGCGATGATGCCGGCAACCTCCGGCACCGCTTCGGTGAGCTTGCGGCCGATCGCCTGCTCCGCGCCGGTTCCGATCAGCGCCTCGGCCGAGCGGTTGAGGATGCTGATCTTTCCTTCCTCGTCGGCGCCGATCACGCCGGCGCTCGCGCCGGCGAGCACGGCCTCGGTGAAGCGGCGCCGGCTGTCGATCAGATCGCGCGCCCGCACGATGTCGTCGCGCTGGGTGCGCAGCTCCTGCGTCATCTTGTTGAAGGTCTCGCCGAGCTGGGCGAGGTCGCCTTCGGAGGCGCGCACCGGCACCTGCACATAGAGATTGCCGGTCGACACGATATTGGCGGCGCCGATCAGGCGGCGGATCGGCGCTACCAGGTGATTGGCGAAGTTCAAGCCGATCCACACCGCCGACAGCAGCACCGTGAGCGCGATGACCGTGTACATCAACGCGAAGGCGATCTGCACGCCGAGCCGGCGGGCCTTGAGCTCGTCATAGGCCTCGAGCATCGCGCTGGCCTTGGTGCCGAGCTCGACGACCCGCGGGTCGATGGAGCGCACGGTGTAGAGGTAGAGGTCGTCGTAGCCGCGCATCTTGATGAGCGATACCAAGAGGTTCGACTGCGGGATCGGCTCGACATGCGGCTCGGTATCGCTCACCTTGTCGAGCGCCGCGGTCGGCGGAACCAGCACTTGCGCCTGCTTGGCGTAGTCCGCCCGCACGAGGACGCTGCGATCGCCGCGGATCAGCATGGCGACCGGCATGCCGCGCAACGAGGCCTGGGCGGTGAAGAACTGACGGAAGCGGTCCTGGTCCTGATCGAACAGCGGCTTCGCCGCCGTCAGCGTGATCGCCAGCGCGATGGTGTCGCCGCGCTGCACCGAGAGCTGTTCGCCGACGTAGATCTTGGCGATCACCAGCGTGTTGCTGATCAGGTCGCGCGCCGACAGGAGCTGGTCGAGGCCGCGGTCGAGCGTGATGCTGGCAACGATCGCGATCAGGATGGCGGGCACCGCCGCGATCACGGAAAACAGGCCAACGATCCGGGTATGCAGCCGCGCTCCCGCCCGCCCGCGCCGGCGCGCCTGCACGACGGGCCACACTTCGCGCACGATGATGCCGAGCAGGAGCAGCACCGCGAGCGCGTTGACGCCGAGCAGGCTGATCACGACGTAGTGGTTGGGTTCGATCGGCGTGAAGCCGACCAGCACCAGAAAGGTTGCGAGCGCCGAGAGCAGCGCGAGGCAGACCACGAGCGGTCCGATCACGCTGATCATGCGCCGTCCCCCCGGCGGGGCGGCCGCAACGGCATCCGCAGGCGTGGCGTCTTGTAGGGTCGTCATGGCTCCCCGTGGGTCACGCCTTGTGCGGCGGAGGAAGGGGTTAGGGGACGCCCTCCCCCGTCACTGGCAGCAATCCAGTGCGGCATTTATACAACAATGTTGCCGAATTGCGACAATTCCGCGGCGCCGCCCTTCCGCGGGCGCGGGAGGTTTCGGCGGGGCCATCATGACGTTTAGCCCACCGCATCCAGTCGAGAGCCGGTCCCCAGCCGTCCAAAGGCACCCGCTCAATTCGGGGGCGTCAGCCAATTACCTCTCCGACCCTCCATGCACGCAATCAGAGCCTGTCCAGAGCCGCCTTTACGTCACCGAGGACATCATCGACTTTGAGGGCCTGCCGTCGTGCCATGTCATACAACTCGTCAAGCTTCCGATCGAGAGGAGAGGCGAGTTGCTCAATATCAATGGATTCCAGCAAGCGTCCCTGTTCATCGCGTAGCGACATCCTCGCGAATCCTTCTCGTGTGTGAAGTACTTCGACACCAATCGTGTTGACGCGGGCAATGAAGCTGGGGCCGCTCAACGCTTCCCACATTATCTTTCCGGCTTTCGTCTTTTCCCAAAGGACTGGGATCAAGTCTTCAATCGTGGTCGACATCCTTTTAGTCCTTTTCGTCCTCATCGTAACGATAGCGCATTCTCGTGGCATTTTCAGTAAGTGCTCCGATTAGCGCTTTCACTTCCATCGCGAGGGCTACCGCCTGATCGTCCTCGTTTGCGGCCTGCCTTGCCTGCATTAGCGCCTCCGATAACTTCCTAAGACGAACAATCGTCCTATAAAGGCGCTTCTGTTCAGCACCTTCGATCATTTGCCTGACTTGAACGCATTCATTGGTCGCTAGATCAACGAACACTCCCGCCAAGGAGAACTCTCTGAGAACGATGTGCTGACCCGCACTTTCCAGATGGCCTCTTGCAGTGGCAAGCTCAAGAAGTCGTTCATGTGAGCGCAGTTCGGTTGCGACATTCCTCGCCGCATTGGCTGCGGCTTCGGCTGCCGTCACGGCGCGTCGAATCTGCCAGATGGCAACCATAAGGCCGACTACGGTGGCGAGGAGACCGGCCCATCCGACGGTCCCGAGCACCGAGGGATCGGTTAGTAAATATTGTAGTTGCTGTTGCAATCCGATCCACCGTGCCGACGTCGCGTGCGATTGCACACGACAATGTAACGGGGCACAACGCTCGAATGCTACCCGCCGGTGCGGATCACCTGGATATCGAGATCGCGGATTTTCTTCCGCAATGTGTTGCGGTTGACGCCGAGCAGGTCGGCCGCGCGGATCTGGTTGCCGCGGGTGGCGGCGAGCGCTGCGGACAAGAGCGGGTACTCGACCTCGCGCAGGATGCGATGATAGAGGCCGGGCGGCGGCAGGCTGTCGCCAAATTCGCCGAAATAGCGCGTGAGATGGCGCTCGACTGCGCCGGCGAGCGTCTCGTCGCCGCGCGGCTCCTCGCCGACGGCCGGCATGGCGGGCTGGGCAAGCTCGCCCTCGATGACGGCCGCCGAGATGGTTTCCTGGGGATAGAGCGCGGCAAGCCGGCGCGCGAGGTTTTCGAGCTCGCGCACGTTGCCGGGCCAGCGGTGGCGCTTGAGCCGGTCTTGCGCCGCCGCCTCGATCTGCTTCGGCGGCAGGCCCTCGCGCTCGGCCATCGTGAAGAAGTGCCGGATCAGGTCCGGGATGTCCTCGACCCGCTCACGCAACGGCGGCAGGCGGATCGGCACCACGTTGAGGCGGAAGAACAGGTCTTCGCGGAAAAGCCCCTGCTGAATGAGAATCCGCAGGTCCTTGTTGGTCGCCGCGATAATGCGCACGTCGGCCTTGATCGGCGTGCGCCCGCCGACTGTCGTGTATTCGCCCTGTTGCAGCACGCGCAGGAGCCGCGTCTGCGCCTCCATCGGCATGTCGCCGATCTCGTCAAGAAAGAGCGTGCCGCCTTCCGCCTGCTCGAAGCGGCCCGAGCTGCGCGAGTTCGCGCCCGTGAATGCCCCTTTCTCATGGCCGAACAGCTCGGACTCGATGAGATCGCGCGGGATCGCCGCCATGTTGATGGCGACGAAGGGGCCGCTCCGGCGCTTGCCGTAGTCGTGCAGCGCGCGGGCGACGAGCTCCTTGCCGGTGCCGGACTCGCCCGAGATCATCACGGTGAGATCGGTCTGCATGAGACGCGCCAGCACCCGATAGATGTCCTGCATGGCGGGCGAGCGCCCGACCAGCGGGATCTGGTCGAAATCCTCCACTTTCGGCGGCGGGAGCGGCTTTTCTTTCGGCTCCGACAAAGCGCGGCCGACGATCGCGATCAGCTCCTTGAGGTCGAACGGCTTCGGCAAATACTCGTAGGCACCGCGCTCGGAGGCGCGGATCGCGGTCATGAAGGTATTCTGCGCGCTCATGACGATGATCGGCAGGTCGGGGCGCAGCTTCTTGATGCGCGGCAAGAGGTCGAAGGCATTCTCGTCCGGCATCACGACGTCGGTGATCACGAGATCGCCGTCGCCCTGGCTCACCCAGCGCCAGAGCGTCGCCGCATTGCTGGTCGAGCGCACCTCATAGCCGGCACGCGACAGCGCCTGATTGAGGACGGTGCGGATCGCCGCATCGTCGTCGGCAACCAGTATGCTTCCCGCAGGCATTTCAGACCCTCTCAGGTTCCGCCGCCCGGCTCGGCGTCGTCACCCGTGAACTTGGGCATCAATACGCGAAAGATCGTCCGTCTTGGTTGCGACTCACATTCGATGATCCCGCCGTGATCGCCGATGATTTTCGCGACCAATGCAAGTCCGAGGCCGGTCCCGGTCGGCTTGGTGGTGACGAAGGGATCGAACAGGTGCGGCAGCAGGTCCTCGGGTACCCCCGGACCGTTGTCCTTGACGCAGAACTCGAGCGGCAGCGAGACCCGCGTCTTGCTGCCGGGCCGCGACAGGCGCACACCCGGCCGGAACGCGGTGGTAAGATGGATTTCGCCGTCGGTCGCGTGCTCGCCAATCGACTCGGCGGCGTTCTTGACGAGGTTGAGGAAGACCTGGATGAGCTGGTCGCGGTTGGCGAACACCGGCGGCAGCGACGGGTCGTATTCCTCGACGAACTTGATGTGGCGCGCGAAGCCCGATTGCGCGAGACGCTTCACGTGCTCGAGCACCGCGTGAATGTTGACCTGCTCGCGCGCGACCGGGCGCTCGTCGGCAAACACCTCCATGCGGTCGACGAGCTTCACGATACGATCGGCCTCATCGCAAATGAGCCGCGTGAGCGTGCGGTCCTCCTCGCCGGCCGACTGCTCGAGCAGCTGGGCGGCGCCGCGGATGCCGGAGAGCGGATTCTTGATCTCGTGCGCGAGCATGGCGGCGAGCGCGATGACCGAGCGCGCGGCGCCGCGGTGGGTAAGCTGTCGGTCCATCTTGTCCGCAATGGTGCGCTCCTGCAGCATCACCACCACGAAGCCCGGCTTTTCCGGGACCGGCGCGACATGCAGATCGACGACGCGCTCGCCGGCGAGCCGCGGCGACGACAGATCCACCCGGTATTCGTTGACGGCGGCGCCGCGGTTGCGCACCTGCTCGATCAGCGCGAGCAGCGGCGAGCCGAACGGCACGAGATCGCGCATGGCGTTGCGGCGCAGCAGCGACACCGAGACCTCGAAGAAGGATTCCGCCGCGACATTCGCATCGGAAATGCGTCCGTCCGGAGCGATCACCATGACGGGATGCGGCAACGAGTTGAGCACCGCGTCGGCAGCGGTCATGGGCGATGGCGCATGCGGCTCGATGAAGATCATGCGGCCGCTTTCCAGGCGAGCGCCGCGAAGGCGTCCGCGAGGCCGCGCTTGACGATGCGCGGATCCTCGGCAGGCAGCACGCGGCCGCGCCACGCCTTGCGCAAGGCCTCCGGCGCGCCGGAGGTTTCGGCGGCCGCGTCGATGGCCCAGCCGAGATGCTTGCGCGCGTGCCTGGTGCCGATGCGCATGCCGTGATGCGCCAGCATCTCATCATAAAGATCGGTGATGAGGGCGAGCTGACGCGCGAGCGGCGGCGGGGGCTCGCGCCGACCGGTGGCGAGGAAACGGGCCACTTGGCCGGGCAGCCATGGACGGCCCTGCGCGCCGCGCCCGATCATGACCGCATCGGCGCCGGACGCCGCGAGCGCCGCGACCGCCTCGTCGCAACTGGTCACGTCGCCATTGACCACGACCGGGATGGTGACGCGCTCCTTGACGGCGCGCACGGCGCGCCAGTCCGCCTGCCCGGTGTAGAATTGGCAGCGTGTGCGCCCGTGCACCGTGAGGAGGCGCACGCCGGCCGCCTCGGCGCGGCGCGCGAGCTCGGGCGCATTGAGCGAGCGCCAGTCCCAGCCGAGCCGCATCTTCAGGGTGACCGGCACCGAAACGGCCGCGATCGTCGCTTCGATCAGGGCGAGTGCGTGGTCGAGATCGCGCATCAACGCCGAGCCGGAGGCGCCGTTGGTCACGTGCTTGGCGGGGCAGCCCATGTTGATGTCGATCACCTTTGCGCCGGCGGCTTCGGCGATCCGCGCACCCTCCGCCATCCACCGCGCCTCGCAGCCCGCGATCTGCACGACATGCAGGCCGATGCCCTGTCCCTCGATACGCAGACGCACGTCGGGCCGTGCGCGGGCGAGGGCCGCGCAGGCCGCCATCTCGGAGACCACGAGCCCCGCGCCGAGGCGGGCCGCCAGCCGGCGAAACGGCGCATCGGTCACGCCGGACATGGGCGCAAGGACCACCCGATTGGACAGATCGAGGTGGCCGATCCGCAGCGGTCGTGACCCGCAAGCTGTTGTAGTGACTGCGTTACTTGTTTCCATATGCCTAGCTTTTAGGCGAATTATGCCATTGCTTACAGATTAGCCAATTTTGCGGGCAGCGCAAGTGCTGCATTGCAACATTGTGAATATCCGCGGCGGGCGGGCTATTTACAGCGAACCGGTTGTGCCGACCAGCTTGCCGGGGCTAAATCCCGCGCAAAATTTCATCGGCGGGGTAGTCATGACAGGCTCTGTGGCGGCGGTGGTGGTCGCGGGCGGACGCGGCCTCCGCGCCGGGGGCGACGTGCCGAAGCAATATCGCGCGCTCGGCAATGTTCCGGTCCTGCGCCAGAGCCTGGCGATATTCGCCATCCACCCGGAAATCCGCTGGGTCCAGCCCGTCATTCACCGGGATGATGGCGCGCTCTATGGCGCAGCCGCCGAGGGTCTCGCGATCCTGCCGCCGGCCCACGGAGGCGCTACGCGGCAGGCGTCGGTGCGGGCCGGTCTCGAAGCGCTCGCCGGGCACCGCCCCGCGATCGTGCTGATCCATGACGCCGCGCGTCCGTTTACGTCACCTGCCTTGGTATCACGCGCGATTGCGGCGGCCGGCCAACGTACCCCTGTTGGCGCCGCCATTCCGGGCGTGGCGATGACCGACACGATCAAGGAAGTCGACGCTGCGGGAGGGGTCGTGCGCACCCTCGACCGCGCGCTTCTCCGCGGCATCCAGACGCCGCAGGCCTTTGCGTTCGATGCGCTGCTGGCGGCGCACCGCGCGGCGGCCGCGGCCGGACGCGAAGATTTCACCGACGATGCCGCCCTCGCCGAATGGGCCGGCATGGCGGTCGACGTGTTCGACGGCGAGGCCGGCAACATCAAGCTCACCACGTCCGATGACTTCGCGCGGGCCGAGGCGCGCACGATGGCGGCGCTCGGCGACATCCGCACCGGCAACGGCTACGACGTGCACGCCTTTGCGGACGGCGACCACGTGTGGATCGGCGGCGTCAAGATCGCGCATGAGTGCGGGCTCACCGGCCATTCCGACGCGGACGTCGGGCTGCATGCCCTGGTCGATGCCATCCTGGGGGCGCTCGCCGACGGCGACATCGGCGCGCACTTTCCGCCGAGCGACCCGCGATGGAAGGGCGCCTCCTCCGACCGCTTCCTCAAGTTCGCGGTCGAGCGCGTCGCCGGACGCGGCGGTCGCATCGCCCATCTCGATCTTACGGTCGTCTGCGAAACACCCAAGATCGGCCCGCATCGCGACACCATGCGCGCGCGCATCGCCGAAATCGCCGGCATCTCGATCGATCGGGTCGGCGTCAAGGCGACCACCAGCGAAAAGCTTGGCTTCACGGGCCGGCGCGAAGGCATCGCGGCGCTCGCGACCGCGACCATCCGGTTGCCATGGAGCGGCGCATGAGCGAGCCCATCCGGGTTGCGGCGAAGCGCCTGCTCGGGCTCTGCCGCGCGCGCGGCCTCAGGATCGCGACCGCCGAATCCTGCACCGGCGGCCTCGTCGCAGCGGCGCTGACCGAAATTCCCGGCTCGTCCGACGTGGTCGACCGCGGCTTCGTCACCTATTCGAACGAAGCCAAGCACGAGATGCTCGGCGTGCCGCTCGCGACATTGAAAAAATACGGGGCGGTGAGCCGGCAGACCGCCGAAGCGATGGCGCGCGGCGCGTTGAAGAATTCGGATGCCGATCTCGCGGTCTCGATCACCGGCATCGCCGGCCCGGGTGGCGCCACGCCCGGCAAGCCGGTCGGCCTTGTGCATTTCGGCGCCGCGGCGCGGCGCGGCAGCCGCATCCACCTGATGCAGAAATACGGCGACATCGGCCGCCGCAAGGTGCGGCTTAAATCCGTCGCCGAGGCCTTGGCGATGCTCGAGCGACTCTCGCGGCGCCCGGGCTCGTGACGCCGCGCGGTGGCTGGGCGTCACGCTTTAGGTCTCGGCCTTGCGCCCGGCATAGACCTGATCCGCGCGCCGCTCGAACGCATCGGCAAAGCGGCGAAACACCATCTCGAACATCGCCCCCATGACCATGGCGAGCGCGCGGCTGCGGAATTCGTAGTGCAGGTAGAACTCGACGTCGCAGGCGCTCTCGCCGGCGTCGCGGAAGCGCCAGCGGTTGTCCAGCTGGTTGAACGGACCGCTCAGATAGTCGACGAGGATCTGCTGCTCCGCCTTGTCGAGCGTGACGCGGGTCGTGAAGGTCTCGTGGATGATCTTGTAGACGACCGTCATCTCGCACACGATCGTATCGCGCCCGCGCTCGTCCTGGCCGCGCTTGCGCAGCTTGAGCGAGCGGCAGAACGGAACGAATTCGGGGTAGCGCTCGACATCGGCGACAAGAGCGAACATGTCGGCGGCTGAGTGCCGCACGCGGCGCTTGGTCGAGAATTGCGGCATGGCGGGATCACAATCTTTTTGCGCGTGATATTTTCCGAAAACCGATGCCCACCCCGTATCAAAGTACGGGACGGACTTTTTCGGGATCACGCGTTGGCGCGCGCGGCCTTCAGCCTGGCGAAATCATCCCCGGCATGATGGGAGGAGCGCGTGAGCGGCGACGCCGCGACCATCGCAAAGCCCTTGGCGTACGCGATCGTCTCGAGCGCCTTGAACTCGTCGGGCGGCACGTAACGGATCACCGCGTGGTGCTTGCGGGTCGGCTGCAGATATTGCCCGATGGTGAGGAAATCGACGTCGGCCGAGCGCAGGTCGTCCATCACCTGCAGCACCTCATTGCGCTCCTCGCCGAGCCCCACCATGATGCCCGACTTGGTGAACATGCGCGGGTCGAGCTCCTTCACGCGCTGCAGCAGCCGGATCGAGTGAAAGTAGCGCGCGCCCGGCCGCACCGTGAGGTACTTCGAGGGCACGGTTTCGAGATTGTGGTTGAACACATCGGGCCGCGCCGCGACGACAACGTCGAGGGCGCCGTCCTTGCGCAGAAAGTCCGGCGTCAGCACCTCGATCGTGGTCGTGGGGCAGCGCGCGCGGATCGCCGCGATGGTGGCGGCAAAGTGCCCTGCCCCGCCGTCGGCGAGATCGTCACGGTCGACCGAGGTCACGACGATATGCGCGAGGCCGAGCTTGGCGGTCGCTTCCGCTACATGCTCCGGCTCGGCCGGATCGAGCGCCCCGGGCAGCCCGGTCTTGACGTTGCAGAACGCGCAAGCGCGGGTGCAGGTGTCGCCCATGATCATGAAGGTGGCGTGCTTCTTCTCCCAGCACTCGCCGATGTTCGGGCAGCCCGCCTCCTCGCACACCGTGTGCAGCCCGTTCGCGCGCATGATCGCGTGCGTCTGCGCATAGCCGCGCGAGACCGGCGCCTTGACGCGGATCCAGTCGGGCTTTTTCAGCGCCGGCTGATCCGGCCGGTGCGCCTTCTCGGGGTGGCGCGCCGGCACCTTGCTGACGGTATCGAGCACGACGACCATGACCAACTACCCTCCGACCGCGGAATCGTCCGCCGAAAGTCCGCGCGGCAACTTCGTGTGCTCATCGATGACTGCACCGGCGATTTGAGAACGAGTGAGATTTCTCGCATCCGTCAAATCGGCCCCTTTGAGGATGGTGCCTTCCAGATTCGCATCCTTGAAATTTGCGCCTCTAAGAAGTGCGTTCGAAAAATCCGCGCCACTCAGGTTCGCGCGTTCCAGATTCGCGAAGCTCAGATCCGTGCGGCGCAGGAAGGCTCCGCGGACATCAAGCTCGAATCCTTCCGCGTCGGAGAAACCGCCATGGGCTGGATTTGTCATTGCCGCACCAGATAGTTGCGCAAAGTGTTGATTATTTCCCTGACGTCGACGGGCGGTTCGCCTTCACCGTAGCTGCCCGCCCTTTCTCTCAGGTAGGTAGATAGGAGCTCAAGGGTCGGTTTGGCTAGGTCGGGGAAATCCCTCGCGATCTGCCGCAGCGTATAGATAGCCCCGAGCCTGATTTCCAGTTTTTCGTCAGTCAGCTGCCCAACCGCCCTGTTGAACAACTCAGCGACGTGGTCGCGTCGCGCGAGTTCGGCCTGCCGCAAGGTGGCATCTGCTTGCCGGGTGGCGGCGACAGCGCGGCGCCAGGCAATGTAGATTCCGAGGCCTCCGCCAAGAATGAGTCCGAAAGTTCGGAATAGTTCCGAGAAGGAGAGCCACCACGCCATTTCAGGTGCGCTGGACCGCCTGCACGCCCAAGCTCCCCGCCATGCTCCAATCCATGCAACACTCCCTGTTTGCGCAAGCATAGCATGCGCCGCACCAGATGGCACAGCCGCGCGCCGTTGCTATCATTTGCGCCCTACTCAATCGGGAGACATCCAGGATGAGCTACGATGCCCTCACAGCCGAGATCGCCAAGTTTCGCGGCCACGACGGAGACGAAGGCGAAGCCTATTACGCGCGGCCGACGCGGGCGGGGAAATTTCCCGGCGTGGTCGTGATTCATCATTTGCCCGGCTGGGACGAATGGATCACCGAGGTGGTGCGCAAGTTCGCCCATCACGGCTACGCCTGCATCTCGCCACACCTCTATTTCCGCGACGGCCCCGGCAGTCCGGACGACGTTGGCGCCCGCGTGCGCGCCGCGGGCGGCGTTCCCGACGAGCAGGTGGTGGGCGACGTCAAGGGCGCGATCGCGTATTTGCGCGCACAGCCGAACGCCAACGGCAAGGTCGGCGTGATCGGCTTCTGCTCGGGCGGCCGCCACGCTTATCTGTGCGCCTGCAAGCTCGCCGAGATCGCCGCCGTGGTCGATTGCTGGGGCGGCAACGTCATCGTCGACGACAAGTCGCAGCTCAACGCCAAGCGCCCGGTCGCGCCGATCGATCTGACCGAGCATCTGCGGGCGCCGTTGCTCGGCATCTTCGGCAATGACGACCAGAACCCGACCGCCGACCAGGTCAATCGCACCGAGGCGGTGCTCAAGCGGCTCGGCAAGACCTACGACTTCCACCGCTACGACAAGGCCGGCCACGCCTTCTTCAATACGACGCGCGAAGCCTATCGCCCCGAGCAGGCGGCGGACGGCTGGGCCAAGGTGTTCGCCTTCTATCGCAAGACGCTCGCGGCCTGAGCGGCCGGCCACACACGAGACATCAGATGTGCTCGTATATCGTCGAGAAGGCCCGCGTGTCCGGCAGCGCCAAGGGCGCGAGCGGCTGGATGCAGATCGACACCGCCAATGTCTATTTCGACCATCCCTATCACGCCCCGCTCGACCACGCGCTGGCGATCGATTTCGTCTGCGAGGCCGATGGCGGGCGCGAGCGCGTCGCGGTGGAGCTCTCCGCCGCCTCGGCACGCGAGCTGGTGAGCAAGATCATGGTCGCGCTGGCGGTCGGCGAGAACGCGCACGCGGCCGCGTGACGTTTACGCTTCGTCAACCATCGGCGCCCATCCGGCGCCCATCGGATCGCAGTTCCGGAACCAAGCGTGGGCCACGCGGTTCGCTCGACAGGGCAACCACAGGCGGGACGACATGGCTCACGTCCTCACCGGTGCCGACATCGGCGCCTCTCCGCGCGTGCAGAAAATCGACCTTGCCGACATCAAGGCCGCGCTCGCCAAGGGTCTCGACGATTTTCTGGCGAGGCCCAGCCACGCGATCTTTCTCGGCATCATCTACCCGATCGTCGGCTTGATCGTGGTGCGGGCCGCGCTCGGCGGCGCCATGATGCCGTTGATCTTCCCGATCGTCGCCGGCTTTGCCCTGGTGGGTCCGTTCGCGGGCATCGGGCTTTACGAGATTTCGCGCCGGCGCGAGCAGGGTCTCGACTGCTCGGCCGGACACATCATGTTCGACATTTTCCAATCATCGGCCCTCGGCGCCGTCGCGATGCTCGGGACGACGTTGATGCTGATCTTCCTCGTCTGGCTCGTGGTCGCACAGCAGCTTTACCGCACGTTCTTCGGCGACGCCGCGCCCGCCTCCGTCGCCGCCTTCGTGCATGATCTCGCGACCACGCCGTCCGGCCATATGCTCATCGTCGTCGGCAACGGCGTCGGCTTTCTGTTCGCGCTCATGGTCCTCGCCATGACCGTCGTCTCGTTTCCGCTTCTGCTCGACCGCGAGGTCGGTCTGGTCACGGCCGTCGTGACGTCGTGGCGCGCGGTAGCCGCGAACCCGGCCGCGATGGCGCTATGGGGAATGGTCGTCGCCATCGGCCTCGTGCTCGGCTCGGCGCCGCTGCTGTTCGGCCTCGCCGTCGTCATCCCGGTGCTCGGGCATGCGACCTGGCACCTCTACCGCGCCGTGATCCTTCCCGACTGAGTCCGCCGTAGCGGCTGCCCAATCGGCAGGCAGAATCGCTTGCGACATCGCCGCGCACAACATTCTCCCGCTGAACGTCTTGCCTCGGCGCGCGGGACTTTTTAACTTTCCGCCGATCGGTTCGCGCGTCGCGCGCGCCACCGTGGGGAACAGGCGATGGGTTACGGCATGCAGGGTGCCGCGGCGGTCGCGATCATTGCCGCATTCGTGTCCGGCCCGATTCTCGCCGCCGACGATTTGTCCATCGTCGGCGTCTACGTGCAGAACATGACGTGCAAGGGCGACGGCAGCGATCCTGCCACCAAGGTTGTACGCATCACCGAAACCGACGTGCATTCGAGCTTCGGCACCTGCAAGTTCGTCAAGAAGGAGCACGACGGCAACACGCTGGCGGCGCAGATGTCATGCGACGGGCCGGGCGGCAATATCCTGCTCGGCGACGTGCGCTTCACGGTGCGCGACGACAAGAACGTCGATTTCGTCGACCAGGACAACACCTATAAATCGGTGCTCTATAAGTGCCCGCAGACCGGCGCGTCGCAGCCCGCGCGCGCGACCGGCACGCACTAGCGCCTATCCCGGCGAAAGCCTGCCCCGGATATGATCCGGGGTGGATGCGGGTTCGCCGATCGGGATATGCGCAAAATAAGGACGCGGTCACGCCGACGCGATCGTCGTCACCTGCGTGGCGCGGCGCGCCAAGGTCCCATCGCGCTCGCACTCATAGCCGGCGACGCGCAGCGCGCCGGTGGCGGCGCACATTTCGACCGCCAGCCGCGTGAACCGGTTGAGCACCGGCGCCGTCACCCAGCCCAGGCTGTCGCAGGCGAAGGATCCGTTCCATGCGGCCAGCGCCTCCCGCCGGCGCCGGCTCGCCGCTGCGGCTTCGGTCGGGCTGCACGTCATCACGACGTCGGCGCCGACGCGGCCCTCCCATCCGGCCGCGGCATCGAGCCAGTCATTCGCCGCGCACGTGGTGCTTTCACGCGTCGCAAACCCTTCCTCGGTACGCTCGATCACGCAGCGCTCGTCGGCGCGCGTGCCGGCGAGCGTGTAGATCACCGGACGCGCGATCGGGGTGCGCTCGAGCCGCTGGCGTGCCTGCGCGAAGCCCGCGCAGTCCTCGAATACGGCGCGCAAGAGCTGATCGGGCGGGATGTGGCGGACGTGCCGCCACGTGTTCAGCGCGTTGGCCGCGATGTCGTAGAAACGCAGCCACGGATGGCGGGTGCGCCGCCACAGCGGCGCCTGGTTGATCGCAATCGCGAAACGACCCGGCGCTATGCCGGTCAGCACGCCCACATAGCCGGGCCAGGTGATGCTGAAATACTCGCCCGCCGGCCCGCGCATATGCGCCACCTCGGCATGGCGGCCGAGGCCGGGGAACGGCCAGTCGAGCGTGCGGGCGAGCCAGGGCGCGCCGCCCTCCTCGCGCGCGAGCGCCGTACAGCCCCATTGGTAGGATCCGTTGAGCAGCCAGATACCGGGAAACTTCAGCGCGACCGCAATCGCCTCGATATCGGCGATGTAGGGCGAGCCGGAGCGGATGAGCCAGGTGCGCGCCAGCCGATCCATCCAGGGGACGAACGGCTTCGCCAGCGCCGGAAACCAGGCAAGGCAGTCGTCGCGCAGGGCCCGTGCGCCGGCTGCCCGCTCGCGCGCGTGGCGCACCGGGCCGCCGTCGCGCACGTCGACCACCGCAATGGACGGCAACGCATCGGTCGTAAGCTCGGTCATGGCATCATCCAGGCAGGCGCTGCGCCGGAGCCAACCCGGCAATTGTGCCGCCTTCGCGGCGGCCGAAGGCAGGCTCGACGTTGGCGGATTTGCCAGCCGCGCGCGGGGCGCCAGATTGCCCGGGATGGCCAGCCAAATCACCGTCCTGAGCGAGATCGCGCTCGTCTTCGCCCTCGCGCCGGGATGACGCGCTCGATCAAGTGTGATCGGAAGCCGGTCTAGATACGATATTTGGTCGCATTTTCTGCGGAAAACCGGCGGCCACTTTTCCTGAGAATGCTCTAGTTTCCATCGGCCACGCGGAAATTGCTGATCGCATAGAGATGGCATTCGCTGTCGTGTTTGGCGCAAGCTTCGAGCGCCTGCTCGACGGCGGCCGATTCCGAGGACGCGCCCGCGACGGGATACCAGCCCCCGGCCTTGCTGCGCGCCATCGCCCGCCAATCGCCTTGCTGATAGATGGGACCGATCCGTCGCCTGTCCTCGTCCAACATCGTCGGTTCATTGCTCACCATGAACAGGCCCAGGATAGGACGCGATTTCGGCACCCGGATCGTCCAGAAGCCGTCGACCGACGCGAGCAGACAAGGCAACTTATTGAGATCGACGCAGCGCTCGATCGCCAATCGTGCGGCCGTGGGACGGCGCGCGGTGCCGGAGAAATGATAAAATCGACCTATACCCTCGGCCACTCCTGCAAACGCCAGAGCCCGGTGGTCCTGGAGTTTCATGTAGGCTTGGAGACCCTCTATCAGCCCCGGCGCGATCAGCGGAAGGAGAGCCGGATCGAAGGGCTCCTCCAGTGGTTCGGCATGGACATCGAACGGCAACGGCAACGGAAGCGACTTCATCGACCAGACGACATCGGCTCCGACGGCGTAAAGCCGGCAGGGCCGGCGCGTCCGCGCCTTGCAGTCTTCGAGTGCTGCTGCCTGCGCGCTCGACGCATCGCGCGCGCCAATCCCCCTGCCGTATCCGCCAGCCGAGATTGCCACCGCCTTGAAGTCTGGTTGCGAGGGGTAAGTGGCGAGCTCGCTCCGATCGAGGTCGGTGGCCAACGGAACGACGGACGCATCGAATTTCGCCAGGACTGGGAGCGCAGCATCTTCTCGTCCCGGCCCTGTGACCCAAAGCGCGATCAGGACGGTGGCGATGCCCGCAAGTGCAGCCGACCCGAGCCATAGCGCAAGGTAGCGCCGAAGGGGCCGCCGCGCATCAAGCGCGCTCGCTTCGCTCATGGACTGCTCGACAGCGACCGGCATGGGCATCCTCACACCGGGCACCTGCCAGTCTTGCGATTGTGCAACATCCGCCAACCGATAGCCCTCGCCCGGCACGGTCACGATGATTTGCGGCTGCTTGGGGTCCGGCTCGATCTTGCGGCGGACGCGGGAGATCATCACGTCGACGCTGCGATCGTCGGGGCCCGCGTCGCGGCCGGCCACGGCCTGGCGCAACTCGTCGCGTGACACCACCCGGCCCTTCTGCCGCGCCAGCGCGAGCAGCACCGTGAATTCGCCGCGCGTCAGCGGAATGTCCTTGCCATCCACCGTGCGGCATTGGCGGCCGCCCACGTCGAGGATGTGTCGATCGAAGCCGATGAGATCGGAAGGCAGCGGCTCCTCCTCCGGCTGGGCAGGCAGCGCCGCCGCGACCGTCGCCAACACCTCCGCTTCGTTCAACGGCTTCGCGAGCGAGCCATCCGATTCGATCGCTGCCACGGTCTCGCTGCCCGCATCAGCCGACGGTTCGGCGACGACAATCAGTCGACCGATCGCGTCGCGCAGCTCGCGGGCAAGATCGGGGGCCGAGGCGAGCCCCTGCGGGGCCACGATGGCGAGCGCAATGGTTTCGTTGTCGATGACTTCGCGGGCGCGTTTCGGGCCTTCGGCGAGCTCCACCGCATAGCCCGCCGCCATCAGCCAGCGGGCGAGCGTCGCGCGAACCGTCGCATCTTCGGCGACGACCAGGATACGGTGCTTCATCGTTGTCGTGGCGCCTGCGGCTGCGGATCACGTCGCCAGGGTATCGCGGTCCCGATTGCAAGGAAACGGCCGTAACGCGCGCGTAACCGCCATGTAATCGGGGGCAGAATCGACGAACGCCACGGCTGGCCGAGGCCACCAATGGGCAACTGCGAATGGTCGCAGCCAACTCAAAGGTGATCCCATGCACGACAATCTTCACAAGCGACCCGCACGCAATCGCGTTTCCATCCTGGCGC
>DATBZM010000375.1:0-9364 GCA_036513175.1 Xanthobacteraceae bacterium
AAAACCGCCCGTACGGTTCGGAGGGCGGGGAGGCTAACGCCTCCCCGACCCCTATCGAGGTAGATGGTCGGTATATGCTCGGACGCATTCTCACGGTCGGCGGCTACACGCTTCTGTCGCGGCTTACCGGCTTCGCGCGCGACATCATGCTGGCCGCGATCCTGGGCGCCGGTCCGGTCGCCGATGCCTTCTTCGTGGCGTTCCGCCTGCCCAATCATTTCCGCGCCATCTTCGCGGAAGGCGCCTTCAACGCGGCGTTCGTGCCCGCTTACGCGCGCATCCGCTCGTCCGGCGGTCCGGCGCCCGCGGCGCTCTTTGCCGACCGCATCTTTACCCTGCTGCTTGCGGTCGAGGCCGTGCTGCTCGCGATCGCGCTGATCTTCACACCCACCGTCATCGAATTGCTCGCGCCCGGCTTCTCGCGCGATCCGCAGCGTTTCACGCTCGCGGTCGAGCTGACGCGCATCACGTTTCCCTATCTGGTTCTGATCTCGCTCGTGACGCTCTACGGCGGCATCCTCAACGCGCTGCATCGCTTCGCGGCGGCCGCGGCGGCGCCCATTCTGCTCAATTTCGCGATGATGGCGACGCTCTCGCTCGTGTTCGTGTTTCCGACCGCCGGGCATGCGGCGGCCTGGGGCGTGCTGATCTCAGGCGTGCTGCAGGCGCTGCTGGTCGCGGCTGATGCGCGGCGCAACAAGGTGCTGCCGCGCTTCCATTCGTTCGCGCTCGACGACGACGTGAAGCGCTTCTTTCGCGCGCTCGGTCCGGCGACGCTCGGCTCTGGCGGCACGCAGATCGCGCTCTTTGCTGACACGATCATCGCGAGCTTTCTCACTGCCGGCGCGTTGTCGGCGCTCTATTACGCCGACCGCCTGAACCAGCTGCCGATCGGCGTCATCGGCATTGCGGCCGGCACTGTGCTGCTGCCCGAGATGGCGGGCCGCATCGCGGCCGGCGACGAGGCTGGCGCGCACTATTCGCAGAACCGCGCCATCGAGTTCACGCTGCTGCTCGCGGTGCCCTGCGTCGCGGCCTTCCTGATCGTGCCCGATCTCATCATGCGCGCGCTGTTCGCGCACGGCGCCTTCACGCGCGCCGACGCGGCGGCGGCCGGCGCGACGCTCGCGGCCTACACGATCGGTCTCGTGCCCTTTGTGCTGCTGCGCAGCGTCACGGCGACCTTTCTCGCACGCGGCGACACCGCGACGCCGGTCAAGGCGCTGTTCGTCTCGGTCGCGGTCAACGTCGCATTGAAGATCCTGCTGATGCGCGACTACGCCCAGGTCGGCCTCGCCTTCGCGACGTCGGTCGGCGTCTGGATCAATTTCGGCCTGATCATCTGGTACGCGCGCCGCGCGGGGCTCATCGCGGTCGACGCGCGACTGAGGCGCTCGACCGCGAAGCTTGCCGTCGCCGGGCTCGTGCTGGCGGCTGCGCTGTATATCGGCGTGCACCTCTTCGGCCGCCTGTTCGCAGGCTTGTCGTCATTCCGATCGGAGCTGACGCTCTCGGCGCTGACGCTGCTCGGCGGCCTCGTCTATAGCGCGGCGCTGGCCCTGCTGTTCGGCCGCGAATGGCTCAGTGCGTTCCGCCGCCGGCGCGGCGCTGCGGATCCGGGGATCACGCCGCCCGGCGCTGGCGCTCCTCCGGCGTGAGCGTCAGCTGCTTGCGCGAGCCCTCGCGCAAGAGCTCGACCTCCATGCCGCGGCCGATCTTCTCGCCGGTGAGCAGGCGGATGAGATCGTCGGCGCCGGTCACCGCCTGACCGTCGAGCGCGAGCAGCACGTCGCCGGCGACGAGCCCGGCGCGATCTGCCGGGCTCGACGGCTCGACGCCGCTCACCACGACGGCGCCCTCCTGCGTCAGGCCCGCGATGTCGCGGATGCGTCGCGGCAGCCGGGTCTGCGCCGCCGAAATTCCGATATAGCCGCGCCGCACCCGGCCGTGGCGGACGAGCTCGCCGAGCACGAACTTCGCGGTGTTGGCGGCGATCGCAAAACAGATGCCCTGCGCGCCCATGATGATCGCGGTGTTGATGCCGACCACCTCGCCGTGCGAGGACACGAGCGGCCCGCCCGAATTGCCCGGATTGAGCGCCGCGTCGGTCTGGATCAGATCGTCGATCAGGCGCCCGGTGCTCGCGCGCAGCGAGCGGCCGAGCGCCGAGACCACGCCGGCCGTCACGGTCGACTCGAAGCCGAGCGGGTTGCCGATCGCGATGACGAGCTGGCCGCGCTTGAGCCGGCGCGAGTCGCCGAGCGGCGCAAAGGGCAGCGTCACGCTTTCGTTGATGCGCACCAGCGCGAGATCGGTGTCGGGGTCGTCGCCGACCACCTGCGCGGTGAGGCTCTGCCCGTCGGCCGTCGTCGCGCGGATGCGCGCGGTGCCGCCGACCACGTGGCTGTTGGTAAGGACGAGACCGTCAGGCGAGACGATCACGCCGGAACCCGATCCGCCCTGGCGGTTGCGCTCGGCTGGTCGCACGTCGAGCCGCACCACGGCGGGGCTGACGGTCTCGACCACGTCGATCACGGCACGCGAGTAGGCGTCGAGCACGGCGGCGTCCTCGGCGGGTCGGGCAGGGGCGTTGGTGGATTCAGAATTCTGCTTGTCTAACAATGGCATAATTCTCGTTGGGGTTGGTGCGGGGGTGCCGATTGCGCCGGTCCGTCCGCTGGTCGGATGGACATGCATCGTGACGCCAGATATGGGGAGTGCAGCGCGGCGCGAAAAGGCCGCGGGGGTCGCTTCACATTCGCGCGGCGCCCACCTGAGCGTCGTTCCGCGTCCCATAAAAGCCCGGTTTGTCGCCCCGGTGGACGGCCCAAGTGAGCCCATGACCTGAGCCCATGACCTGAGCCCATGACCAAGCCCTTCTTTGCGCGCCTTGCGGCCTTCGCCCTTGCGGCCATGCTTGCCGCCTGCGGGCAGAGCCAGCAGGCGGCCACCCCGCCCGATCCGATCGTCACCGTTGCGCCGCCGGTGCACAAGACGCTGGTCGATCAGGACGAATATGTCGGCCGCTTCGTCGCGGTCAACGCGGTCGACATCCGCGCGCGCGTGACCGGCTACCTCGCCCAGGTGCATTTCACCGACGGCCAGATGGTCAAGCAGAGCGATCTCCTGTTCACCATCGACCGGCGGCCGTTCCAGACCTCGCTCGACCAGGCCAAGGCGACGCTCGCGCAGGCGCGCGCGAACCTTGCCTTCGCGGAGGCCGATCTCGCGCGCGGCTCCCAGCTCGTGCAGAACAAGACCATCACCGAGCAGGTGTTCGACCAGCGCACCCAGGCGAGAAGCGTCGCCGAAGCCGCGGTCGCGGCGCAGGAGGCGGCGGTGCGCCAGGCGACCCTCGATCTCGATTTCACCGAGCTGCGCGCGCCGGTCGACGGCCGCATCGGCGACCGCCGGGTGTCGCCCGGCAACCTGGTGAGCGGCAACAACGTGCTGCTCGGAACGATCGTGTCGCTCGACCCGATCCGCTTCGAGTTCACCTTCGACGAGGCCTCCTACATTCGCTACCAGCGCCTCGCGCAGGGCGGCAAGGACATGGGCAGCCGCGACGGCAGCGCGCTCGTCTCGCTGCGGCTGATCGACGAGCCCGATTTCGTGCATCAGGGCCACATGGACTTCGTCGACAACGTGATCGACCGCTTGTCCGGCACCATCCGCGGCCGCGCCGTGTTCGACAACCCCAACCATATCTTCACGCCCGGCATGTTCGGCCGCATCCGCGTCCCCGGCTCGGCGCCCTATACGGCGCTGCTCGTGCCCGACGCCGCGATCGGCACCGAGCAGGCGCGCAAGTTCGTGCTGGTCGTCGATGCCGACAATACGGTACGGCAGAAATACGTGACGCTCGGCGAGCTCAAGGGCGACCTGCGGGTGATCAAATCGGGCATCGCGGCCGATGACCGGGTCATCGTCAACGGGCTGATGCGCGCCCACGTCGGCCAGAAGGTGCGGCCGCAGGATGAGCATGACGGCGTCGCGCCCCCAGCCGAGGCGAGCGTGCCGCAGGTGAAGAACTAGGCCGCGCGCATGCGCATCTCGCATTTCTTCATCGATCGGCCGATCTTCGCCGCGGTCGTCTCGATCGTGTTCGTGATTCTCGGCGCGGTGTCGTTCTCGCGCCTGCCGGTCGCGCAATATCCCGAGATCGCGCCGCCGATCATCAACGTGTCCGGGCAGTATCCGGGCGCGAGCGCCGACGTCGTCGCCTCGACGGTGGTCACGCCGATCGAGCAGCAGATCAACGGCGTCGAGAACATGATCTACATGTCGTCGAACTCGACCGCCGACGGCCGCTTCTCGATCCAGGTCTCGTTCGAGATCGGCACCAACCTCGACATCGCCCAGGTGCAGGTGCAGAACCGCGTCGCGATCGCGCAGCCGCGACTGCCTGCCGACGTGCGCAACATCGGCGTCACGGTGACGAAGTCCTCGCCCGACCTGATGATGGTCGTGCACCTCTATTCGCCCGACAAGTCGCGGGACACGCTGTTCATCTCCAACTACGCGACACTCGAGATCACCGACGCGCTGACCCGCGTCGACGGCGTCGGCTCGATCACGGTGTTCGGCAGCCGCGACTATTCGATGCGCATCTGGCTCGATCCCGACCGCCTGCAGTCGGTCGGCCTCACGGCCCTCGACGTGAACAACGCGCTGCAGGGGCAGAACATACAGGTCGCCTCCGGCGTGCTCGACCAGCCGCCGGCGCCCAAGCAGGGCGCCTTCCAGATCGCGGTGCAGACGCTCGGCCGGCTCGCCAATCCGAGCGAGTTCGCCAATATCGTGGTGAAGCAGACGGCGAACGCGGTGGTGCGGCTCAGGGACGTCGCGCGGGTCGAGCTCGCGGCGGTCGACTATTCGTCCAATTCCTATCTCGATCGCGATCCGGCGGTGGCGCTCGCGGTCTTCCAGCGGCCCGGCTCGAACGCGCTGCAGACGGCGAACAACATCGTCGCCACCATGGACCAGCTCGCCAAGCGCTTCCCGCCCGGCATCAAGCACGCGATCGTCTACAACCCGACCCAGTTCATCCAGCAGTCGGCGACCGCGGTCGAGGAGACGATCGGCGAGGCGGTCGTGCTCGTCGTGCTGGTGATCATCCTCTTTCTGCAGACGTGGCGCGCCGCGATGATCCCGATCGTCGCCATCCCGGTGTCGCTCGTCGGCACCTTCTTCTTCATGGCGATGTTCGGTTTCACCCTCAACAACCTGTCCCTGTTCGGCCTCGTGCTCGCGATCGGCATCGTGGTCGACGACGCGATCGTCGTGGTCGAGAACGTCGAGCGCAACATCGAGGCCGGCCTGAGCCCGCATGACGCGGCGGTCAAGAGCATGGACGAGGTCGGCGGGGCGCTGGTCGCGATCGCGCTCGTGCTCTGCGCCGTCTTCGTGCCGACCGTCTTCATCACCGGCATTTCGGGTCAGTTCTACCGCCAGTTCGCCCTCACGATCGCGGGCGCGACCGTCATTTCGCTCGTCGTCTCGCTGACGCTGTCGCCGGCGATGTGCGCGCTGCTGTTGAAGCCGCATGAGCAGGGACGCAGGCCGCGCTGGTGGGAGCGGCCGATCAAAGGATTCTTCGGCGTCTTCAACGCGAGCTTCGACGCGGTCGGGCGCGGCTACGGCTGGCTCACGGCGCGCACGGTGCGCATCTCGGCGCTGGTGCTCCTGGTTTATGCCGCCATCCTCGCCTTCGGCCTCAACGAGTTCCGCAAGACGCCGACCGGCTTCATCCCGCAGCTCGACCGCGGCTACCTCATCGTGGTGGTGCAGCTGCCGCCCGGCGCGTCATTGGCACGCACCGACGCCGTGCAGCAGCGCCTCGTCGACACGGCGCTCAAGACGCCGGGCGTCGGCCACGCCGTCAACATCGTCGGCTTCTCGGGCGCGACCTTCACCAATGCGCCGAACGCAGGCGCGATCTTTCTCACCCTCGATCCGTGGGAGCAGCGCGCGCGCGACCCGAACCAGTCCGCCGCTGCCATCACGGCGGCGCTGCTCAAGAAATTCGCCCCCGTGCAGGAGGCGCTGGTGCTGGTGGTGCAGCCGCCGCCGGTCGCCGGCATCGGCAATGCCGGCGGTTTCCGCATGATGGTCGAGGACCGCGCCGGCCGCGGGCCGCAGGCGCTGCAGCAGGTGGCTGCCGCGCTCGCGGCGCGCGCCGCCAAGACGCCGGGCATCTTCCCGCAGGTCTTCACCTTGTTCGAGACCTCGACCCCGCAGCTCTATCTCGACATCGACCGCACGAAGGCGCAGCTCCTCGGCGTCAACGTCACCGACGTGTTCAACGCGCTGCAGATCCTGATCGGCTCGTCCTACGTCAACGACTTCAACCTGTTCGGCCGCACCTTCCGCGTCACCGCCCAGGCGGACGCGCCCTACCGCGTCGATGCCAAGGACGTGCTCAAGATCCGCGTGCGCAATTCATCGGGCGTGACCGTACCGCTCGGCTCGTTCACGACAGTGAGCGACATTTCCGGCCCCTACCGGGTGCCGCACTACAATCTCTATCCGACCGCCGAGGTCGATGGCGCGGCGGCCGCCGGCTACAGCCAGGGCCAGGCGATCGCGATCATGGAAAAGCTCGCGAACGAGACTTTGCCGGAAGGTTTCGGCTACGAGTGGACGACGCTCGCGTTCCAGCAGCTCCGCGCCGGCAACACGGCGAGTTTCGCGTTTGTGCTCGCGGTGGTGTTCGTGTTTCTGGTGCTCGCGGCGCAATTCGAGAGCCTGACGCTGCCGCTTGCCGTCATCCTGATCGTGCCGATGTGCCTCGTCGCCTCGATCACCGGCGTGATCCTGCGCGGGCAGGACAACAACATCCTGACGCAAGTCGGCTTCGTGGTGCTGATCGGCCTTGCGGCAAAGAACGCGATCCTGATCGTGGAGTTCGCCAAGCAGCTCGAGGACCGCGGGTATGATCGCTGGAAGGCCGCGGTCGAGGCGGCGCATCTGCGCCTGCGTCCGATCCTGATGACCTCGTTCGCCTTCATTCTCGGCGTCGCGCCACTGGTCTGGGCGATCGGCGCCGGCGCCGAGTTGCGCCAGACGCTCGGCACCGCGGTGTTTTCCGGCATGATCGGCGTGACGGCATTCGGGCTGCTGTTCACCCCGACGTTCTACGTGGTGTGCCGCTGGATCGCCGGGCTCGGCCGGCGCCGCGCGCGGCGCGACCGCGCGGTCGAGCAGCCGGCGGAGTAGGGACGGAGGCGACCCATGAGTGGCGACATCCGCGACAACACGGCGCAGCATCGCTTCGAGCTCGATGCCGATGGCGGCACCGCCGTGATGTACTACCGCCTGGAGCCGGGGGTGATCACGCTGATGCACACCGAGGTGCCGCCGGAGCTTGGCGGCCAGGGCATCGGCTCGGCGCTGGTGCGCGGGGTGCTCGAGCTCGTGCGCACGCGCGGGCTGAAGGTGGTCGCCAAGTGCCCGTTCGTCGCCGCCTACATGGGGCGGCATCCCGAGTACAACGATCTGGTGAAGTAGCGCGGCGTTCGGGGCGCCCCCCACGTGCCCGCCGTAGTCGGTCGAAGAGCGCCGTCGCTTTGACTCACGGCACTGCCGCAAGGAAGACGTGGATGCCCGCACATAGGTGAGCGAAGCGACGCCGTTCTTCGAACGGCTATGCGCCGGCATGACGTTGGTTCATCTACTGCGCCGGCACGTCGCGCGTCGCCGACACCAGCTCGAGCTTCCAGCTCGCCGCCGGCGTGTTGGCGAGGTCGAGATTGCCGGCGAGGAAATAGAGCCGCTTCGTGTCCTCGCTCTGCGACGTGCAGAAGCGATCCTGCAGGTAATAGGGCGGCGTCGCCTGGTAGTAGAGCGTCGCCGTCACGCGCGCAGGCGTGCTTTTGAGCGCGTCGAGCGGCACCCGATAGATCAGCGTGTCGCCGCCGCCGACGCGGTAATCGGGATCGTCGCCGACCGCGGTCGGGCCGGCTTCCTCGGCGAGATCGGGGCCGGCCGAGAAGGCCGCCGCGATCGCCGCGCGGTCGGCCAGCGGCAGGAAGCCCTTGGGCAGCAGGCGGTTGTCCTTCACCTTGGCGCAGATCGAGAGGAAGCTCGTGGTGAGCTCGCCGCTCGGCGCCGCCGCCGGGCCGCACACGGGCGGGCCATTTTTCGGCGGCGCCGCGGCGAGCTCCTGGTAGATCTGCGCCTGGTCGTCGCGGCTCACCACCTGGTAATGCGGCTGGTGGGCGCGCTGATCCGGCGCAACCCGCGCCGAGCAGTCGGGCTTCCACCACAGCTCGCCGGCGATCGGCTGTCCCTGGCGGTCGACGATCACGCCGGCCTGATCGGTGGCTCCTGAGGACCACAGGATGGTTCCCTTGGCGTCGAGCACATCGAGCTCGATGAAGGCGCGGCGGAAGCCGACGCCGGAGGGAAACTTGTGGCCGGTCTTGTTGGTGACGCTGACGCGCGCATCGAGCGAGCCGCCGTTGCGCGTCACGTCGTCGATCGCGATCGCGGCGGTGCGCTCGGCCGCCTGATCGACGAGCTTGCGCGCGGTGGTCGGCAGCGGATCGATGCCCTTGGCGGCCAGCATGGGATCGTGGATGCGCAGCCCGAGAATGTCGGGATACTGTTGCGCCATCTTGACGAAGAACAGGTTGAGGCCGACCAGCGTGTGCTGGGCAAAACCGTCGCGCGTCTTGAGGTCGATCTCGTCGGCCGGCAACGCGTTCTCGGTCTGCGGGAAATTGCTCAGCTCCTGGATGCTGGCGATCTTGGATTGCGCCGGCAAGCCCTTCGCGTCATGGCTCGGCATGTGGCAGTCCTGGCAGGTCTGCGGCGTTTCGCCGGGGCCGAGCGGCAGGTGGCCGTCCGCGCTCTCGCCGGTGCGGAAGCCGCCAAAAGCCCATTCGGCAAACGTCGTCTGCTCGTAGACATGGCCGAGCGTCTCAGGCCCGCGCAGCACCGGCAGGTGCACGACGTGGCATGAGCCGCACACGTCCGCGGTCTTGATCTGCGGCGCATGCTCGAGCGTGACGCCGAGGGCGTGCTGCATCGAGGTCTTCTTCGGCTCGGCGAACGGCCCGAGCATCACGTCGGCGGGCTCGAGCAGGAAACTGCCGGTGAACGTCGCGGCAAAACCCTTCAGTCCCGGATTGAGCAGCGCCTGCCGCTCGGCGACGCAGGCGTTCTGCGGCGCGCCCGCGACCTTGTCGCGCGCGGCGCTGCCGAGCGCCATGCGGTGACACACCGTGCACGAGATGCCGTCGCGCGCGAGCGCGGCGTATTTCGCGGCCGCCGCATCGTTCGAGTGGAATGGGATCGGATCGATCTGCGCGCGCAGGAAAGGCTCGCATTGCTGTGTCGCGGCGTGGCGGTCGATCGCGAG
>DATBZM010000376.1:0-12033 GCA_036513175.1 Xanthobacteraceae bacterium
ATGCGGATGCTCGGCCCCGACAGCGTCGGCACCGCGGTCGACCTCGCGCTCTCGCGCGGCGGCGCGCCGGCCGCGCTCAAGGTCGTCATCGGCGAGCGGCCGCGCCAGTAGGGGCTGCCGGTGACTCTCGCCGCCATATCGCAATCCCCCGCCGCCGCACCCGGCGCCGTGGCGGTTGCGATCTGCTCGGCCGATCCCGCGCTGCGCGACCGGCTCGCACGGGTGCTGGGCGCCGATGCCGGCCTCGCGATCGCCGGTGCGGTCGTTGACGCGGCCGCGGTCACGCGGCTGATCGAAGAGCGTGGCGTCGAGCTCGCGCTGGCAGACACGCCGACCGCCGAGCAGGTCCGGGGATGGACGCGTCGCCATCGCGCGCCCGCGATCATCGTGCTCGCCGACGCAACGCCGTCGGGCGCGCTCGAGCTGCTGCGCGCGGGCGCGCGCGCCGTGCTGGCGCGTTCGGCCGACGCCGCCGATGTCGCTGTCGCGCTGATGGCCGTGCGGCGGGGTCTTTGCGTGTTGCCCTACGGCGTTCCCGGCGAGCCGCCGCCCGCGGAGCAGAATGCCGGCGAGGCGGCGCTCACGGCGCGCGAGCTCGAGGTCCTCGCTGCGCTCGCCGACGGCCTCTCCAACAAGGGGATCGCGCGCCGCCTCGGCATTTCGTTCCATACGGTCAAGTTTCACGTCGCCGGCATTTTGGCCAAGCTCGACGCCGACAGCCGCACCGAAGCCGTCACCAAGGGGGCGCAGCTCGGGCTCGTGATGCTGTGACGCGGCGTGGTCTTCATTTGGCGCATGTTCTTGTCGGCGAACCGGCGTCTACCCCGGATCAAGTCCGGGGCAGGCTTTCGCCGGAACATGCGCTGGCGCCGCGTTCACGTCGCCAGATTTCTCAGCGCCGCATCGGATGCGGTCAGCGCCTCCCACGCAAGCGCGGTCGCGATGCGCAGCGCCGCGTCGAGCTCGTCGGGCCGCACCTTGTCGCGCGTGTCGGCGGCGGTGAGCAGCAGGCGCAGGTGGCTCGCGGGCGCATCGAAGCCGGCGATCAGCCGCACGGCCGGAATGCCGTGCGCCGCAAAGGAGGCGTGGTCCGAGTTCGCCATCAACGGCAGGTGAGTGGCGAGCGGCAGATCGGCGTGCGCCGCGGTCGCGCGGATCCACGCATCGAGATTGGCAAATCCCGAGTTCAGCGCGGTGAAATTGCCGGCGCCGGCGACCGAATCGAGGTTGATGTCGAGCATCATGCGGCGGCGCTCGCGCGCGTCCATGCGCTCGAGCCAGAGCCGCGAGCCGACCAGGCCCCACTCTTCGGCGCCGGTGACGCAGATGCGCAGCCCGCGCGGACAGTGCGCGATGTGCGGCGCGAGCTGGCGCGCGAGCGCGAGCGCGACCGCGACGCCGGTGGCGTTGTCGATCGCGCTTTCGCCGAGCGGGTGGCCGTCGAGATGGGCGCTCACCACGATGCAATCGGGGCTGCCGCCGGGCAGGTCGAGCACCAGCATGCGGGTCTGCGCGGAAAAATCCTCGCCGTCGATGTCGATCCGCACCGGGCGGCGCGCACCATCGGGTGCGCGGCGCAGCGCCTCGGCCGCCGCAGCGTCGATGCCGAGCGCCGGAATGCCGGGGCCGCCGTTGCGGCCGCTCGATCCCGACACCGGCCCGATGCCGCGCTCCGGATGCGCGATCAGGAATCCGACGGCGCCCGCGCGCTGCGCCATCGCGAGCTTGACGCGGCGATGCACATGACCGGCCGCGAACGGATATTCGTGCTGCACCAGGACGATGCGGCCGGCGATCGCATCGGCGCGACGGGCGAAGTCATCCGCCCGGCCGAGTTCGAGATCGACGACCTCGGCGACGAGCCCGTGTGCCGCCGCGGTCCCGAGCAGGGGCGTGCAGCGCAGGGCTTCGCGGCTTGCGACGTCGGTGAGACGGGCGCTGCGCCAGCGCCAGCCCGGGTAGTCGACGGGATGCTCGGCGAGCGTTCCGCCCGCGATCACGGAAAGGCGTTCGCGCGCCCAGGCGCGGGCGGCGGCTTCGCTCGCCGATCCGGCGAGCCGCCCGCCGCAATCGCACAGTGCCTGGAAGTCGGACCACAGCTGCGGGTCCGCTGCCGTCGCGTCCATGCGGGGCGGCGACGTCATTGCGGCGTGATCCCGGCGGCGCGGACGATATCGGCCCAGCGCGCCGTATCGCTCGCGATCAGCGCGCGGAAAGCGTCGGGCGAGCGATGCGCGGGCGTCACGCCGAGCGGCGCCAGCCGCGCCGCCATGGCGGGCGTATCGAGCGCGTCCTGCAGCGCCGCATTGAGCCGCGCCGCAATCGCCGGCGGCAGCCCGGCCGGCGCCAGCACGCCCCACCAATGCTCGACCACGAGATCGATGCCGGCTTCGCGCAGGGTTGCAACGGCGGGGAGCGAGGCGAGCCGTTTCTCGCTCGCGCTCGCGAGCGCGTGCACCGAGCCCGAGGCGAGCGCAGCGCTTGCGGTCGCGAGCGTGGTGAAGCCGCTCTGCACCTGGCCGGCCATGAGATCGGTCAGCGCCGGGCCGGCGCCGCGATAGGGCACGTGCAGGAGCTTGATGCCGGCCTTTGCCTGAAAGAGCTCCGCCGTCAGATGCGTGGTGCTGCCGATCCCGCCCGACGCGATGGTGATCTTGCCGGGCTCCTCTTTCGCCAGCGCGACGAAGTCCGTGACGGTCGCGGCCGGCATCCCCGGATTGACGAACAGCACCATGGAGGCGGTGCCGATCAGGCCGATCGGCGTGAAATCGCGCACCGGATCGTAGCGCACGCCCTTCTGGATCGCCGGGATGATGGTCAGCGGCATGTCGGCGAGGAGGAGCGTATACCCGTCAGGCGCCGCATGGGCGACGAGCTCGCTGCCGATCCGGCTGCCGGCGCCGGCGCGGTCATCGACCACGACCGGCTGGCCGAGCGCTTGCGCGAGCCGCTCGCCGAGCAGGCGCGCCAGCACGTCCGAGCTGCCGCCCGCCGCGTAGGGCACGATCATGGTCACGGGGCGGTCGGGAAAAGTCTCGGCCGACGCCGTCGTGGCGGCAAGGGCAAGCAAGGCCGCGAGAGCAAGCCTGGTCGGCATCCGATTCTCTCCATGGGGCCCTGTAGTTCCCCGGTGCGGGCAATTCCTCGGTTCCATGGCTATTGCGGCGCAGATGGCCTGGCAAGCTGATGGCGGATTTTCCGCGCCGGCCGCTGCACAACTTGCGGCAAAATGTTCTAGTATGACGCGCGCCGACGAACGGGCGGCCATGGCGGCGTGCGAGCGGCGTCCTGCAGGCGGAAGGTGGCGGTGGGAGCCGGCATGCGTCGATGCATCGCTGTCATGATGGCGACGGTCGTAATTGCCACGTCGGCGCCGCTGCGCGCGCAGGCGCCGGAACAATCCCGGCCGGCAACGGGCGGCAGCTTTGCGCCGCCTCTCGTGCCGAGCCGGCCGAGCGAGCCGTCGCCCGGCCTCGCGCCCCGGCCGCTGCGCGTCCCGGCCGAACGGATCGACCAGGCCGCGAAAGACAGCATCAGCGCGCTCGACCTGCAGACCGAGTTTCCCCGCCGCAACGAGCCGGTACGGGTGCCGTGGCGCATCGCGATTCCGGAATGGCTCATCTGGATCGCGGCCGCGGTGGCGGCGGCGCTCGTGCTCTATGCGCTGCGCGACCCGCTGCTGGCGCTGTTGGGGAGGCGCAAGGAGGAATGGGAGCCGCCGGCCCCCGGCGCCGACGAGACCGTGCTCGCACCAGGCGTCGACGCGCTCGCGTCCGCCGATGCGCTGAGCCGCGAGGGTCGCTTCGTCGAAGCCATGCACCTGCTGCTGCTGCAGAGCCTGGCGGACATTCGCGAGCAATTGCGCGAGACCTTTGCCGATTCGCTGACCAGCCGCGAGATCCTGCGCGGCGCGCGGCTCAACCCGGCGGGACGCTCGTCGCTGCGCGAGATCATCGCCGCGGTGGAGCAGACCTATTTCGGCGGCTATCCGGCGCAGGGCGACGACTACGCGGCCTGCCGGCGCAATTTCGATGCCTTGCGGCGCACGTTGCGCGGCGGCGCGCCCGCGTGAAGCGCATGGGCAATTCGCGCACGGTCGTCATATGGCTTGCGGTGCTGATCGCGCTCGGCGTCGGCACCCTGGTCTTTCTCGTCGTCGGCGGCGGCCAGGGCACCGACACGGTCGGCGCGTCGGCCTTCTCGCGCTCGGCGATCGGCTATGCGGGCATCGCCGACGTCATGCATCGACTGGGCGTGCGCGTGATCAAGAGCCGCGGCGACTCGGTCGCCAAGGTCGATCCGCAGGGGGTGCTGATCGTCGCCGAACCCTCGCCCGATGCGGCGCCGCAACTGATGAGCAGCCTGCTCAATGCCCGCACCGTCCTCCTCATCCTGCCGAAATGGACCGGCGTGCCGAGCGCGCGCCACGCCGGGTGGATCGATTCGGTCACCGACGTGCCGGAATACAATGCGCGGCAGGCCGCGCAGCTCTCCGGCATCGAGATCGTGCGCCTCCCTTCGGCGCCCGCCTGGACGCACAACGAGATCGGCCGGGTCCCGGTATTCTCCGACAACGTCCAGCTCATCAAATCGTCGCGCCTTCGTCCGGTCGTCGGCAGCGACAAGGGCATGCTGATCGGGGAGCAGCGCAGCGGCGCGCGGCGGCTTTGGGTGCTCGCCGATCCTGACGTGATCGAGAACTACGGCCTCGGCGCGCCGGCCAATGCGGAATTCTCCGTTGCCCTGATCGATGCGCTACGCGGCGCGGACGGCAACGTCGTGTTCGACGAAATGGTGCACGGCTTCACCGACGGCACGACGTCGCCGCTGCGGATCCTGTTCGAGTTTCCCTTCGTGCTGGTGACCGTGCAAGGCGCCGTGGCGGTCGCACTGCTGCTGTGGGCGACCATGCGCCGGTTCGGCGCGCCGGTCGCGCCGCCGCCGCCGCTGGCGGCGGGCAAGCGCAGCCTGATCGAGACGACCGCCAACCTGTTCGCGCACGCGCGCCATCGTCCGATCATCCTGCAGCGCTATATCCACGAGATCGTGCAGGATGTCGGGCGCCAGATGCACGCGCCGGCCGGGCTCACCGAGCGGGCGCTGGTCGACTGGCTCACCCGCGTCGGCCGCGCGCGCGATATCGAGGCCGACTGCGGGACCATCGTGCAGCGCGCCGACGACCTGGTGGCGAGCCGGCGCGGCGGCAGCGCCGCGCTCGCGGTGCTCGCGCGCGATATTTTCCGATGGAAGCGGGAGGTGACGGATGGAGTTCCGGGATATACGCGGCTTGACCGAAGCAATCCGGAGCGAGATCGGCAAGGCCGTCGTCGGGCAGGATGACGTCATCGACCTGATGCTGACCAGCATGCTGGTCAACGGTCATATCCTGCTCGAAGGCGTGCCGGGCACCGCCAAGACGCTGCTCGCCCAGTGCTTCGCGGCGAGCATTTCGATCAAGTTCGGCCGCATCCAGTTCACGCCCGACCTCATGCCGGGCGACGTGCTCGGCACCAACCTGTTCAACTTCCAGACCAACGCCTTCACGCTCACCAAGGGGCCGATCTTCACCGAGCTCCTGCTCGCCGACGAGATCAACCGCGCCCCGCCGAAGACGCAGGCCGCGCTGCTGCAGGCGATGAACGAGCGCATCGTGACAATCGACGGGCGTGACCATGCGCTCGGCGAGGACTTCATGGTGATCGCGACGCAGAACCCGATCGAGCAGCAGGGGACCTATCCGCTCCCCGAGGCGCAGCTCGACCGCTTCCTGTTCAAGATCGTGATCGGTCATCCGGGCCGCGACGAGGAGCGCGAGATCGTGCGCCGGCACGGGCATCGGTCCGCTATGCCGCGGCTCGAGGATTTCGGGCTCAAGGCGGTCGCCGACTCGAGCCTGCTCACCGCGGTACGCGACGAGGTGATGCGCATCCACCTGTCCGACGACCTGCTCGACTACATCGTCGACGTCATCCGCGGGACGCGCGAGCACGCCTCGCTCGACGTCGGCGCCTCGACCCGGGCCGCCAACATGCTGGCGTCGGCGGCGCGCGCCTTCGCGGCGCTCAACGGCCGCGATTTCGTCATCCCGGACGACGTGAAGATCCTCGCGCTGCCGGTGCTGCGCCATCGCGTCATCCCGTCGGCAAGCGCCGAGATCGAGGGGCTCTCGGCCGATCGGGTGGTGAGCGAAATTCTCGCCCGCACGGCGGCGCCGCGATGATCCAGCCGACGCTGCGCGCGTTCACGATCTTCGCGGCGGGCGTGCCGCTCGCGCTGCTGCTCGCGATCTATGATCCGGCGCTGTGGCTGTGGTCGTTCGCCTACGGGGCATTGGTGCTGAGCGTGGTGGCCGTCGATTTCGCCCGCGCGTTCCCGTTGCGCCGCCTGCAGGTGACCGCGGACGTGCCGGCGAGCCTGCAGATCGGCGAGCATGGGACCCTCGTGGTGACGATCGCGCCGGCCGCGCACCGGCGGCGGACCGTGTTCGATCTGGTGCGTGAGCAGGCGCCCGATCCCGACCCCGAGGAAATCGTCCACGTGGCGGGCGAGGCGGGGCAGGCCGCGCAGGCCCGCTTCCCGTTGCTGGCGCGGCGGCGCGGGAAGATGCGCGTCTTCGCCGTGTGGGTGCGCTGGCGCGGGCCGCTCGGGCTCGTCCAGCTGTCGCTGCGCGTCGCGATCGATCGCGTGATCGACGTGGTGCCGAACGTGCGCGGGGTGCGCAGCTCGGCGCTGCAGTTCTTCTCGCGCGAGGTGCTGTTCGGCAACAAGGTGCAGGAGCAGAAGGGCGAGGGCACCGAGTTCGACGCACTGCGCGACTACGCGGTCGGGCTCGATAGCCGTTTCATCGACTGGAAGCATTCGGCGCGGCACCGCAAGCTCCTGAGCAAGGAATTCCGCACCGAGCGCAACCACCAGATCATCCTCGCGTTCGACACCGGCTACCTGATGGTCGATCCGGTCGACGGGCTGCCGCGGCTCGATCACGCGATCAATGCGGGGCTGCTGCTCGCATGGATCTCGCTGCAGGGCGGCGATTTCGTCGGGCTGCTCGCCTTCGACGAGGTGTTGCGGCAATACCAGCAGCCGCGCCGCGGGGTGGCGAACTTCCCGCGCCTGCAACGCGCGACCGCCGGGCTCGACTACCGGCACACCGAGACGAACTTCACGCTCGGGCTCGCCGAGCTCGGCGCCCGGCTGCAGCGGCGCGCGCTGGTGATCCTGTTCACCGATTTCGTCGACACGGTCACGGCCGAGCTGATGATCGAGGCGACGCAGCGCATCGCCCGGCGGCACGTCGTCATCTTCGTCACCCTGCGCGACGCGATCCTGCACGGGCTCTCCGACGCGCCGCCGGTCTCCTTCGGCGCCGTGGCGCAATCGGTGATCGCGCACGGCTTCCTGCGCGACCGCTCGACCGTATTCGAGCGGCTGCAGCGGATCGGCATCCACTGTCTCGACGTGCCGAGCCGCACGTTACCGGTCGGATTGATCAATCGCTACCTTCTGATCAAGCAGCGAGGCCTGTTGTGAGCATCGAAAGCGAAATCGCGCGCGAGGTCGGGCAGCTTCCCGCGCAGCGGCCCGCCGTCACGCTCAAGAGCGCCGAGTTCCGCCGCACGCGCGAGCAGAGCTGGGTCGATTTGGAGAAGCTGATCGGCATCACGGAACGCAAGGGTGTGCGCGCGCTCGCGCCGGATGATCTGCAGCGGATGCCGCAGCTCTATCGCTCCGTTCTCTCCTCGCTGTCGGTCGCGCGCGCGATCGCGCTCGACCGCGCCCTGCTGCTCTATCTGGAAAGCCTGTCGCTGCGCGCCTACCTCGCGCTCTACTCGCCGCGCATCGGGCTCGGCGAGGCCGGCCGGCAGTTCCTGCGCGCCTTTCCGGCCGCGGTGATCTCGGCGCGCTGGCACCTGCTGATCGCCTTCCTCGCCTTTGCGGTCGGCATCGGGGCGGGCTTCTGGCTCACGGTCGAGGACGAGAGCTGGTTCACGACCTTCGTGCCGCCGTGGCTCTCGGGCGGGCGCGGCGTCGCCAGCACGCGCGCGTCGCTGCTCAACGGGGAGATCTTCGCGCCGTGGCCCGGATTCGCGGTTTCGCTCGGAATTATTTCCAACTACCTGTTCAGCCACAACACGGTCGTGGGCATTCTTTCGTTCAGCCTCGGCCTCTTTGCCGGCGTGCCCACCGTGTTGCTGATCGCCTACCAGGGGCTGATGATCGGCGCCTTTATCGCGCTGCACTACGATCGCGGGCTGACGGTCGATTTCCTCGGCTGGCTGTCGATCCACGGCGTCACCGAAATCAGCGCCCTCCTGCTGTTCGGGGCGGGCGGGCTGGTGCTCGCCGAAAAGATGCTGTTTCCCGACCGCTACTCGCGCGTCGACAGCCTCGCGCTGCACGGCCGGCGCGCCGCCGAGATCGCGGTCGGCGCCGTGATGATGCTGTTCGTCGCCGCGATCCTCGAAGGCGAGTTCCGCCAGCTCGTCGCCAGCACGCCGTGGCGCTTCGTCATCGCGGCCGCGACCGCGGTCGGCTGGTTGACATATCTCGTGCTGCTGCGGCCGCGGGGACGGACGCCGTGACCTCGACCGACGCGACCACCCAGCTGCTGCGCCGCGACTGGCGCCAGCGGCGCGAGATCATCACGCCGGAAGGCGTGCCGCTCACGGTCGAGCTCGCCGAATTCAGCGAGCGCGCCACCGCGCTGATCATCGATCTGCTGATCTGCCTCGCCGCCGGCATCGCGATGTTGCTCGCGCTCGGGCTCTTCGTGACCACGGGCCTGAGCGGTGTCGTCTTCGTCGGCGTGCTGATGCTGCTCCTGTTCTTCCTGCGCAATCTCTATTTCGTTCATTTCGAGCTGTCCGCGCGCGGCGCGACGCCGGGCAAGCGCGCCGTCGGCATCCGCGTCATCGACCGGCACGGCGGGCCGCTCACGGCCTCGGCGGTGATTGCCCGCAACCTGACCCGGGAGCTCGAGCTGTTCCTTCCCGTCAGCATGCTCATTTCCGCGCTCGCCGGCGTCGCCGGCGCGCACTGGGGCTCCCTGCTGCTGCTCGGCTGGGTGGTTTGCTTCCTCGTGCTGATGTTCTCCAATCGCGATCGCATGCGGGCCGGCGACCTGATCGCCGGCACCTTGGTGATCGTGCTGCCGCGCCAGCGCCTGCTGAACGATCTGGTCGAAGCCCGCGCCCGCTTCGTGTTCACCGATCGCCAGCTCATGGCCTATGGAAAGCGCGAGCTGCAGGTTCTCGAGGACCTGTTGCGGCGACCGGGCGACGGCGAGACGCAGGTGCTGCTGGCCGACGTCTGCGACCGCATCTGCCGCAAGATCGACTGGACGCAGCCGGTGCCGCCGGCCGACACGGCGCCCTTCCTGCGCGATTTCTATACGGCGCAACGCGCCTTTCTCGAGCGCGAGCAGCTGTTCGGCCGCCCGCGCGCCGACAAGTTCGCGGCGGCCGCCAAGCGCGAGTAGACGTTCAGTCGAATACGGAAGCGATCTGCGAGGTGTCGACGCCTTCCTTGGCGACACGCAGGTCGTGGTAGATCATGATCAGCGCGCAATCGAAATAGGCGGTCAAAACGACGCCCGCGGCCACCTCCAAGATGAGCACCAGCACGGGGTTGAACCGCATCAGGGCAAGCAGGATGATCACGATGATCCCGGCGGCCGAGGCAATCAGCATGAACAAGAGCATTATGCCGGTGATCTTCCATCGGTAGCCTCTGGTGAGATCGGCGCTCCGCGCCATGCTCTCGATCGGCCCAAGCCCCTCGACGAGGCATGCGGGCACGACCACCGACCACATCACCCACAGTATGAATAACGGGACGAACATTCCAAGCATCAGCACCGCCGCCAAGCCGCCGAGCACCAATCCCAAAACCCACAGCACCGCGATGCAGGCGAGAAATACGCCGAGCATCGCCAAGGTGACCAGGATGCCCACGGCAACGAGCGGCAACAACCTCGCCAACGCCCGCTGCAGCGCCGCGCCGATGCGCAGCGGCTCGCCGCGCAGGCGTTGGAAGGCCCCCATCAGCAGCACGCCCAGGCCGAGCATGTGCAGGCAGAGCAGAACGATAAGGGTGCCAATCGACACAACAAAAATGATCCACGGCGAGGCCGGCACCATTCCCGGTGCCGTCGGCACCATCCTGGATGAGACTGGCGCGATGCGGAAGACCGCGAACAAGCTGCCGAGGGCGAAGTTAACGATGAGATAGAAACCGTTGATCAGGAGCGGAACGGCGAGAAAGAAGATTACGTTGCCGGTGAAAACGCTCCACGCCCGGCTCAGGACGTCGCCGACGCGAAAATCTTCGCCCGCGTTGATCGATGCAACACTCATCGGATGCCCCCGGTCACGACGGAAATTGCGTGCACGCAATCCGTGCAAATGAACCGTGCCACTTCGGCAATGTCAATTGCAGCGGCCTCGCACGCATCGGCGGTGCCGAGCAGTGCGTGGCAGCGGGTGAACCGAATGCGGTCCTTTCGGCGGACTCAGTCGAACACGGCGGCGATCTGCTGGGTGCCGATGCCTTCCTTGGCAACGCGCAGATCATGATAGATCATGATGAGGAGGCAATTCCAATAGGCGGCCCAGGCAGCGGTCCAGACGAGGGTAACGAGCGCAGCGACCACAGGGCCGGCCGGTCTGAGGACGAAACCCAAAACCACGGTCCCGATCCAATTCACGATCCCGAGAACGATCATGATGCCGAATATCTGCCAGCGGTGTCCTTTCGTCAGCGCAGCGCTGCGCGACATGCTCTCGATAGGACCCAGTCCCTCGACGAGGCACGCCGGCACAACGACCGCCCACATGACCAGCAGAATGAACCCCGGCACGAGAAGGAGCACGAGCCCGAAAACAAGAGCAAGGGCGTACAACAACGCGAGCCCGAGCAGCGGAAAAAACCGTGCAAGCGCGCGTTGAAAGGCCTCCGCGGGCTGGAGCGGACGACCACTCAGCCGCTGGAAGGCTCCATACAGAATGACCGCTTCGCCGATCGTGTTGAGGACCAACCCGAGGATTAAGGTGATCCCAAGGAGACGAAGTATTGGCCCCAGCTCCGGCGGCTGCCCAACCGGTTGGTTCAGCGTGATCAATAGATTGGGCAGGCCGATGACGAACGTAATGATGAAGAAGAACGGAAAGTTGCCGACGCAGATCTGGAAGGCATGATTGAGCACGTTGCCGACGCGGAAATCGCCGCTGATAGCTGGCGATGCATAGCTCATGTGGGGGCCCCGGTGCAGATCGAAAACGAACGTGCGAGTGAACCGTGGGATGTCGCGAATGTCAATCGCACCCGGCGCGCGATGTCGCGTGAGGCCAGGCGCGACGCACGCGCCGGCGTGATGTAGGATTGGTGTTCGCGGGATTTCTGCTGATGTTCGTCACCTTCTTCCATGAGCTCAAGTCCGCCGGCCTGCCGGTGACCTTGCGCGAGTATCTCACGCTGATGGAGGCGATGCAGGCGGATCTCGCCTCGCGCCGCGTCGAGGATTTCTACTATCTGTCGCGTGCCGTGCTGGTGAAGGACGAGCGCAATCTCGACAAGTTCGACCGCGTGTTCGGCAAGGTGTTTCAGGGCCTCGAGCTGATGAGCGACGCCGCCACGGTCGAGATTCCCGCCGAGTGGCTAAAGAAGCTCGCGGAGAAATATCTCACCGAGGAGGAGAAGCGGCAGATCGAGGCGATGGGCGGCCTCGACAAGCTCCTGGAGACCCTGCGCCAGCGCCTCGCCGAGCAGAAGGGCCGCCACCAGGGCGGCAACAAGTGGATCGGCACGGGCGGCACCTCGCCGTTCGGCGCCTATGGCTACAATCCGGAAGGCATCCGCATCGGCCAGGACAAGAACCGCAACTTCCGTGCCGTGAAGGTGTGGGACCGCCGCGAGTTCAAGGATCTCGACGACGAGGTCGAGCTCGGCACCCGCAACATCAAGATCGCGCTGCGCCGCCTGCGCAAGTTCGCCCGCACCGGCGCGCCCGACGAGCTCGACCTCGACCACACCATC